>JBBQFE010000182.1:0-6191 GCA_038321605.1 Mycobacteriales bacterium
TGTGGATGTTCTTGCGGGCGGCGCCCTGGGCCAGTTTGCCGAGGCCGGGTGCCAGGGTGAACATCGGCACCGTGGCCTCGCGGCCCCAGTAGACCAGCTCGCGAACCAGCCGTTGGACGCCGGGAACCCGGCGGAACAGGAACTTCTCAGCCCTGCTGATGGCCCGGTCGCGGCGGGGCATCACCCAGGGCGCGGTGCGCTGATAGACGTCCACCCGGGCGGCGATCTTGGCGATTTCGGGGACGATCTGGATCGACGAGGCGCCGGTGCCGATGACGGCGACGCGTTTGCCGGTCAGGTCCACGTCGTGCTGCCAGTCGGCGGAGTGGAACACCTGCCCGGTGAAGTCGCCGATTCCCTCGATGTCGGGCATCTTCAGGTCCGACAGGGCGCCCCCGGCCGCCACCAGGGTGTCGGCGGTGAGTGGACCGGCGGTGGTCTGCAGCTGCCACAACCGGGCCGCGTCGTCCCAGACCGCCTCGGTCAGGCTGACCCCGAACCGGAACCGGTCCAGCACCCCCGAGCCGTTCGCCACCGAACGCAGGTAGGCCTGGATCTCGGGCTGCGGCGAGAACGACCGCGTCCAGTCGGGGTTGAGCGCGAACGAGAACGAGTACAGCTGGGACGGCACGTCGCAGGCAGCACCCGGGTAGGTGTTGTCGCGCCAGGTGCCACCCACCTCGGTGCCCCGATCGATCACGAGGAAGTCGTCGAAGGAGTTCTCGGCGAGCTTTATCGCGGCGGCCAGGCCACCGAAGCCGGCACCTACGACGAAGACACCCACGTGGCTGGGAAGGCTCATGCCCTCAGATTAGGGTCCAATTGAACACTAGTCAATAGGGCGTGGTGGGTCCTACACTGGCCGTCATGCAGGCCCAGCGACGAGTCCGGCTCTCTCCCGACGCGCGCCGGGAACAGCTGCTCGAACTGGGCGTGCAGATGCTGGCCACCCGAACCTTGGAGGAGCTGTCGGTCGATGTGTTCGCCGAAGAGGCAGGCATCTCGCGGGGACTTCTCTTCCACTACTTCAAGAGCAAGCAGGACTTTCACCGTGCCGTCGTCCAGCGCGCAGCCGATGAGCTGATCGAAGCCACCGAGCCGGACAGCTCGCTCAGCGCCGACGCGCGGCTTGCGCACTCCCTCGAGGCCTACGTCGACTACGTGGTGGCCAACCACCGGTCCTACGTGTCGCTGGTGCGCGGCGCCGCCGGCGGGGACGAGGCGCTGCTGAGCATTTCGCACCAGACCCGCAACGTGCTGGCGTCGCGGATCATCGACAACCTCGACGTGTTCGACTACCCGGACACGCCTGCCGTCCGCTTGCTGGCACGCGCCTGGTCTGCGCTGGTGGAAGAGGCGGTGCTGACCTGGGTCGCCGATCCCCAGCTGACCAAGCAGGAGTTGGTGCAGCTGCTGGCAGGATCGTTACCGGCCATGCTCGAAAGCCATTGACCGAATACTAGGATGTCCGACTATGGCACTCTCCATCCAGCGCAGCACCCAGCCCCGCAGTGACGCCGACCGCGCCGCGATCCTCGCCGCACCCGGTTTCGGCCAGTACTTCACCGATCACATGGTCAAGATCGACTGGACTGCCGCCGCTGGATGGGCCGACGGAGACGTACTGCCGTACGGGCCGATCGCACTCGACCCGGCGACGAGTTCACTGCACTACGGGCAGCTGATCTTCGAGGGACTCAAGGTCTACCGGCAGCCTGACGGCTCGGTGGCCACCTTCCGCCCGGAGGCCAACGCGGCGCGGTTCCAGCGATCGGCGCGCCGGTTGGCGATGGCCGAACTGCCGACCGAGACGTTCATCGAGTCGCTGCGCGCACTGACCGAGATCGACGCTGCGTGGGTGCCGGAAGGCCCCGACGCCTCGCTCTACCTTCGCCCGTTCATGATCTCCACCGAGGTCGGCCTGGGCGTGCGGCCGGCCAACGCCTACAGCTACCTACTGATCGCCTCCCCGGCCGGGGCGTACTTTCCACGCGGCGTGCAGCCGGTCAGCGTCTGGCTGTCCACCGAGTACACCCGTGCCGCCCCCGGCGGCACCGGCGAGGCCAAGTGCGCCGGTAACTATGCGGCATCGCTGATCGCTCAGGCCCAGGCTGCTGAAAAGGGCTGCGATCAGGTGGTGTGGCTGGACGCGCACGAGCACCGCTACGTCGAAGAGATGGGTGGCATGAACCTGTACTTCGTCTACGGCTCGGGCCCGGATGCCCGAATCGTGACGCCGAAGCTCAGCGGCACCCTGCTGCCAGGTATCACCCGTGACTCCCTGCTCACGCTGGCCGGCGACCTGGGTTACCGGTCGGAGGAGGGCCTGATCTCCACCGACGAGTGGCGCAGCGGGAATGCCAGCGGAGAGCTCACCGAGGTGTTCGCCTGCGGCACCGCCGCCGTCATCACACCGGTTGGCGAGGTCAAGAGCGCCGAGCACGAGTGGACGGTCGGCGACGGCACCCCGGGTCCGGTGACCATGCAGTTGCGGCAGGCGCTGTTGGACGTGCAGACCGGCCACAGCCCGGACCTGCACGGCTGGATGCACCCGCTGAGCTAAGCGAAAAGGTTCTCCTGCGGGGTGGGCCTGCACTAGGTTTCTGCAGATGGACCTCGGCAGCTACCTGGATCAGCTCGATCGTGATGCCACGCTGATGGTGCGGGCGGCCCGGACGGCCGGTCTGGACGGGGCCGTTCCGTCCTGCCCGAGGTGGCAGGTGCGCAACCTCGTTCAGCACACCACGAAGGTGCATCACTGGGCGCTGTCGGTGCTGGCCGGCGGCGACCCGCAGCAGTTCGAGTTCAGCCGCCCCGGTGACGACGCCGTCCTGGATCTGCTACTCGCCGGGGTGACCCGGCTGGCGAAGGTGCTGCGCACGATCCCGGCCGACCGGCAGGTCTGGGCGATGGTGCCGACCGAGTCACCGGTGGCGTTCTGGGCCCGGCGGCTGGCTCACGAGACCTGCATCCACCGGGTCGATGCCGAGCTGGCGGCCGACTGCGGCGTGAGCGCCATCGGCTCCGAGTTCGCGACCGACGGTCTCGACGAGGTGCTCAGCACCATGCTGCCGGTGCGGGTCGCCCTCGACGCGTCATCGGTGGCCTTCACCGCCACCCTCGCCCCGCTCGACGCCAATGCCGCGTGGACGTTGACCGCCGGCCCGGCCGGGGTGGTCACCGTGGCTGAGGCGCGGGATGCCAGCGATCTGACCGTGTTCGGCCTGGCGGCCGAGTTGTACCGCTGGGTGTGGAACCGGGCCGGTGACGACGAGGTCGCGCTGCGCGGAGACCTGACGCTCGCCGACGTCTGGCGGCGTCAGTTCACCATCGGCGCCCGCTGAGGTCAGCCCGTCAGCAGGGCGCTACTGGGTCGGCCAGCGGGTGAAGTTGAGGTGGGAGCGGGACGGCGTCGGGCCACGCTGGCCCTGGTAACGGGAGCCGTGTACCGCGCTGCCGTAGGGGTTTTCCGCGGCAGAGGAGAGCTGGAAGATGCACAGCTGACCGATCTTCATGCCCGGCCACAGCGTGATCGGCAGGTTGGCCACGTTGGAGAGTTCGAGAGTGATGTGGCCCGAGAAGCCGGGGTCGATGAAGCCCGCCGTGGCGTGCGTGATCAGGCCGAGTCGGCCCAGCGAGGATTTGCCCTCCAACCTGCTGGCCAGGTCATCGGGCAGGGTGACCACCTCGAGAGTGGAGCCGAGCACGAACTCGCCGGGGTGCAGCACGAACGGCCCATCACCCTCGGGTTCCACCAGCGAGGTCAGATCGTCCTGCTGCAGGGCGGGATCGATGTGCGTGTACTGCGAATTGTTGAAGACCCTGAAGTACCGGTCGAGCCGTACGTCGATGGAGGAGGGCTGGACCAGTCCTGGCTCCCAGGGATCCAGGACGAGTCGCCCGGCCTGTACCTGGGCGCGGATGTCACGATCGCTCAGCAGCATGGGCGGAGATTACCGAACCCGCGGCATCCGGCGGTGAACGGTCTACAGAAAGGTGGAGGCCCCGCCAAGTATGAGTTGGCGGGGCCTCCGCTTGATCCCGTGGCGACACCGTGGATCTCGCAGCAGCTCCGTGGAATCCTCGCGCCATGTCACTGGCTCGATCAGCCGGTTTCCCGACTGTCCGGACTCTCGTTCTTCTGCCGGTCCCGCTCCCGTTGCCGGGTGCGTAGGACAATTTCTACTGCGTGAATGCCCTTGTGCGCAAGGGGTTTTCCGAGATTGCTCTAGTCTTGCGGCGTGTCGCAGCACTGGTGTGACGAGTGGTGCTCAGGGGCACTGCAGTGACCACAGCCCGGCGCTGGTTCGCGCGCGCAGCACCAGAAATGTTTGCCCCGTTTACGTGTCGGTCACCGATCAGCCGGCGATCGCGGGTTGTAATGGTCGCAAGCCCCGCCGGGTATGAGCCGGCGGGGCTTTTCGATTCCCGGCCCGGATCATGAGGTGAGCATGTTTGCGTTGGTCGTCAGGTTCACCGTTCTGCCGGGCCAGCACGCTGCCTTCGACGCGCTGGTGGCCGACACCATCGCGGGTATCACGGCGGGCGAGCCCGGCACGCTCGTCTACCTCAGTCATCGGGACCCGCAGCGCCCCGATGACCGGGTGTTCTACGAGTGCTACGCCGACGAGGAGGCCTTCGCCGCGCATGAGCGGACCGACCACACCCGGCGGTTCCTCGCCCTCCGGTCCCAGTACCTGGCGACGGAGCCCGCGGTGACCTTCCTGACGCCGGTGCCGGGCAGTGCTGTCGGTGACTCGGCGGCGGGCGAGAGATAGCGCTCACCGCCTTTCGCAGGGCGCGTCACGGAGGCGGTCCAGCGGCGTCTCATCGGCATGGTCGCACTAGTGCTTTCGCTTGCCCTGCTTGTCATTGCCGTGGTCACCCTGCTCGCCGGAGTATTTCTGGTGCAGAGGCACGGCGTCGGACTGGACTCTCACTCCACGCGGTCTCAGGACGGTCTGGACGGTGAGACCCAGGGCCTGGAAATTAGGGCTCTCGTGTAATCTCGGAGCGTCTGCGGGTGTAGTTCAATGGTAGAACATCAGCTTCCCAAGCTGACAGTGCGAGTTCGATTCTCGTCACCCGCTCCGAGTTCATGGCCCGGTGTACCTGCCGTACTCGCCCCACGGTCCGGCCGGTGGCGGCGGAGGTGGCGGTGCGATGTAGTGGCCGGTCACCACCTGCTGCAGCGCGATGTGCAGCCCTTCCCGGCGCATCCGAAGATCCACGTACAGCAGTGCGTCGAGCGCTGCTCGTGCGGGTGCGCTGAGCGTTCCGGCGATGATCGACCCGATCGCCGAGATCAGGACGGCCACCACCGGTACGTCCAGTCGGGACGCCGCGTCCGGCGCCAGCGTGTTCACCCCGCTGACCGCGTTACCGATCAGGCTGAACGGGATCCCGATGACGCCGGCGATCACCGACACGATCAGCACACCGAGAGCTCGGATGCCGAGGATGCGCCAGAAGGTCCCTCGAACCAGGGCGCGTGATCGCCCGAGTGAGCCACGGATCGTGGTGTTCTCCACCATCAGTGCCGGGATCGCAACCGTCCAGATCCCCCAGAGCCAGACGCCGGGAGCGAGGCAGAACAGCAACCCGACCACCGGCACTATGCCGACGATGATGGACAGTGCGATGAGGCGCCATAGGCGCTCCCGGGTCCGCGCCCAGACGCCGGCCAGCGACAGCGACCTGCCGAGGACATCTTCGGTGACCACCACCGTCAGCATTCCCGACAGCACTGCGGCGAACAGAGTTCCGATCAGCAGACCGGCGGAGAACGTCAGGTACCCGGTGGCGAACCGGCCGGCGTCTATTCGGGTAGTTCCAGCAGCAGTGGTGTGGACGGCTCGGGACACCTGGCCGAATCCCACGATCTGAAAGACCGCCAGGATCGCCGCCTGCACGATCGCGAACCCGGCCGACAGGCCCAGGGTGGTGCGGGGATTGCGCCTGATGACCCGTAAACTGCCTTCGAGGATGTCGCCGAGATTGAGCGGCCGGAGTGGGATGCAGCCCGGCTTCGGGGCGAACTGCCGGTAGTAGGGGTCCATCGCGCCGTAGGGCGGCTGGTAGGGCGGCTGAGCCACGGACACTCGCTTCGGTAGGCAGGTTTTGCTTGCGGCCCGAAGGGTCAGTTGGGCCAGCTCACGGCTGAGCCAAGGGCCAGTATGCCGATGCCGACG
>JBBQFE010000183.1:0-6177 GCA_038321605.1 Mycobacteriales bacterium
CTGGGCGCTCATCGACTACCAGATCGAACCCGACATTCGACGGATGACCTACACCGAGGCGATGGATCGCTACGGATCGGACAAGCCCGACCTCAGGTTCGACCTGGAGATCAGCGAGGTCACCGACTACTTCGCCGACACTCCGTTCCGGGTCTTCCAGGCGCCCTACGTCGGCACCGTGGTGATGAGTGGAGGCGCCTCGCAGCCCCGCAAGCAACTCGACGCCTGGCAGGAATGGGCCAAGCAGCGGGGTGCCCGTGGCCTGGCGTACGTGCTGATCGGCGACGACGGCGAGCTGGGTGGCCCGGTTGCCAAGAACCTCTCCGAGACCGAACGCGCCGGACTGGCACAGCGCGTGGGTGCGCAGCCGGGTGACTGCGTGTTCTTCGGCGCCGGCGCCCGGAAGTCGACGCAGTCGCTGCTCGGTGCGGCCCGGCTGGAGATCGGTCGTCGCGGCGGCCTGATCGACGAGACCGCCTGGTCGTTCGTGTGGGTCGTCGACGCCCCGCTGTTCGAGCCGAGCTCCGACGCGACCGCCAGCGGCGACGTGGCTGTCGGCTCCGGCGCCTGGACCGCGGTGCACCACGCGTTCACCAGCCCGAAGACCGAGTTCCTCGACACCTTCGACACCGACCCGGCAAGTGCCCTCGCCTACGCCTACGACATCGTGTGCAACGGGAACGAGATCGGTGGCGGTTCCATCCGTATCCATCGACGTGACGTGCAGGAGCGGGTCTTCGCCGTCATGGGGCTCAGCCCGTCCCAGGCTCAGGAGAAGTTCGGCTTCCTGCTCGATGCCTTCGCCTTCGGGGCGCCGCCGCATGGCGGCATCGCCTTCGGCTGGGACCGGATCTGCGCACTGCTGTCGGGTACCGAGTCCATCAGGGACGTCATCGCGTTTCCGAAGACCGGTGGCGGCTTCGACCCGTTGACCGAGGCGCCGGCCCCGATCACCGCCGAGCAGCGCAAGGAAGCTGGTATCGACAGCACTCCCAAGCCACCGACCGGGTGAACGGCGGCGAGGGCGACGGGGCGGGCGGACGGCCGGTCACCTTCGTCCGCGCCGCGGCGTTCGCCGTAGTTGAAGACGGCTCACGCCGGTCGTGCGTCCTGATGACTGCTTCGACGGCCACGATGGCCGCCGGGCCCGAGCGGTGAGCCGATCAGGTCAGTTCTGACACCAGGTCAGAACCTGCATAGATGTTCATTCGGCCGTGGCGCATCATGCCGGCCAGCACCAGGCCGTGCTCGCGGGCGAGATCGACGGCGAGGTCAGACGGCGCCGACACCGCGACGATGCCTGCCACCGATGCGGCGACCGCCTTCTGCACGATCTCGAAGGACACCCGGCCACTGACCACCAGCAGCAGGTCGGTGGCGGGCAGCCGTCCGGCCATCAGGGCCCAGCCGTTCACCTTGTCCACTGCGTTGTGGCGGCCGACGTCCTCTCGGACCACCAGCAGATCGCCACGCGAATCGGCCAGTGCAGCGGCGTGCAGTGAGCCGGTCCGGTCGAAGGTCTTCTGCATCGCGCGGACCCGATCGGGCAGCGCAAGCAGCATCGCGGCGGGCACCCGCCAGCCTGCGGAACTCGGGGCCGCCCGGCGTAGCGGCGACAGATCGAGCACATCTGCGCTACAAACTCCGCAGGACGTCCCGGTGACCCAGGCCCGCGGTTGCGGCCGCTGCACTCCGGGCGCCAGGGTGAGGTGAACCTGATCCACCCCGCGGCCGTCGTCCTCGCCGAGGCTGCGCAGCTCGAGGTCATCGGTGGTGCGGCACTGCCGGGCAGCGATCAGGTCCTCGGCCCGCCGTACGCCGGACTCGACGGTCAACCATCCCGCGGCGAGCTCGACATCGTGTCCCGGCGTTCGCATCAGGGTCGCGATGACCTCATCGCCCACCACCAGGTTGAGCGGGGACTCGACGGTGAGCTCGTCGGCCATCGGCGACCCCGCGGGCCACTGATCGGGCGCGCCGACGGCAACGCGCAACACTCGGCGCCGTGCAGACATCGTCGACAAGTCGTGTACTCCCAGGTTGGTCGATCGTTGGGGGTCAGTCTATTCGCAGCACGAGAGGACGAATGCGGCGTCGGGCCGCGATCCGGCGTCGTAGGCTGCATCCGATGACCCTTTTCGGTGAGCCCGCTGAGGCCGAAAGGGCGCCCGAGGCGCCCGAGGCCTTCTCCGACGACCCTGGCGCGCCGTTGGCGGTCCGGATGCGCCCCCGCACCCTGGACGAGGTGGTCGGTCAGCAGCACCTGCTCGGGCCCGGTTCCCCACTGCGGCGTCTCGTCGAGGGCGATGCCCCGATGTCGTTGATCCTGTTCGGCCCGCCCGGTACGGGCAAGACGACCTTGGCCACCATCGTCTCGGCAGCCGCCAACCGCCGTTTCGTCCAGTTGTCCGCCCTCAATGCCGGTGTGAAAGACGTGCGCGCGGTGATCGACACCGCCCGGCGCACCCTCGAGCACGGTGGCCGGCCGACGGTGCTGTTCATCGACGAGATCCACCGCTTCTCCAAGACCCAGCAGGATTCGCTGCTGTCCGCAGTGGAGGCCCGGACCATCACGCTGGTGGCCGCCACCACCGAGAATCCGTATTTCTCGATGGTCTCGCCACTGCTGTCGCGCAGCCTGTTGCTGACCCTGCAGCCACTCACCGATGACGACATCGCCGAGCTGATTGACCGCGCGCTGCTGGACGAGCGCGGGTTGGCCGGCGTGGTCCGGTTGAGCTCGGAGGCCAGGGCACATCTGCTGCGGATGTCCGGCGGTGACGCGCGCCGTGCGCTGACCGCTCTGGAGGCGGCTGCCGGATCCGCGGTGGCCGACGGGCAGCCCGAGATCTCGCTGGCTGCGCTGGAGCTGGCGGTGGACACCGCTGCCGTGCGCTACGACCGCGACGGGGACCAGCACTACGACGTGATCAGCGCCTTCATCAAGTCGATCCGGGGTTCCGACGTGGACGCCGCGCTGCATTACCTGGCCCGGATGATCGTCGCGGGGGAGGACCCGCGGTTCATCGCCCGCCGGCTGGTCGTCCATGCCAGTGAGGACATCGGGATGGCGGACCCTACCGCGCTGCTCGCGGCGTCCGCTGCTGCCCAGGCAGTGGCGCTGATCGGTATGCCCGAGGCCAGGATCAACCTTGCCCAGGCGACCATCCACCTGGCGCTGGCGCCGAAGTCCAATGCGGTGATCTCAGCCATCGACGAGGCGCTGGCCGATGTCAGGGCCGGGCTGGCGACGAGTGCCCCGCCGGCCCTGCGTGACGGGCATTACGCCGGAGCGAAGAAACTGGGTCACGCCGAGGCCTACATCTATCCGCACAGCCTGGCAGAGGGCGTCGCCAGCCAGCAGTACCCACCCGATGAGTTGGTCGGCAAGGACTACTACCGGCCGACCGAGCGGGGCACCGAACGCCACATCTCCGAGCGGCTGTCGAAACTGCGCTCGGTGATCCGCGCCCGGAAGGGCAACCGGTAGGGTCAGCGCCACCACCGAAATCACCATCGAAGGAGACCGTCGAGTGTCTGCTGGGGCCATCGCGGGCTTGATCGCCGCAGGCGCGTTCGTCCTGCTCGTGCTGCTGCTCGCCATACCGTTGCTCAAGCTCGGCAAGACCCTGGACGAGGCGACGCTGGCCATCCGTGCCACCCATGAGGGTGCCGCCCCGCTGCTTCTGCAGGCCCAGACGACGGTGGCCAACGTCAACAGCCAGCTGGATCAGGTCGAGGGCATCACCCGGGGCGTCAGCTCGATCACGGGCAATGCGGCGGCATTGACGTCCATCGTCTCGGCAACGGTGGGCAGCCCGTTGATCAAGGTTGCCGCCTTCTCCTACGGCGTGCGTTCGACCGTCCGTAAACGTCAGGACGCCCAGGCGGCCCGCCGCTCCCGCCGCGCTCCCCGTCGGAGCCATTGAGATGCGCAGACTGTTCTGGTTGTCGCTCGGTGCAACGCTGGGCGTGCTGATCTTTCGCAAGCTTTCCCGCGCGGCTGAGAAGCTCACCCCGCAGGGCATCGCCGGCAGCGTGGGCGCCGGCCTGACCGACCTGGCGTACGCGCTGCGCGACTTCACCGCCGACGTGAGTGCTGCGATGTCCTCGCGCGAATCGGAACTGCGGGCCGCGGCAGGTCTGGACGGCCCGGTCGAGAACGCCCGCTAAACAGCTGGGCGCGACGACCTAGGCTGAAGCCCGAGTTCATCGCACGCCGGCTCATCGCTGCCGAACTGAAGGAGTACCCCCATGCGCTCTGCCGAGATTCGCCGGCGGTTCCTCGCGCATTTCGAGGCGAACGGCCACACGGTCGTCCCCAGCGCGCCGTTGCCGTTCGACGACCCCAACCTGCTGTTCATCAATGCGGGCATGGTGCAGTTCGTGCCCTACTTCATCGGCCAGCAGGCAGCGCCGTGGCAACGGGCGACCAGTGTGCAGAAGTGCATCCGCACCCAGGACATCGAAGAGGTCGGTAAGACCACCCGCCACGGCACGTTCTTCCAGATGAACGGCAACTTCTCCTTCGGCGACTACTTCAAGGCCGAGGCCATCGCGCTGGCCTGGGACCTGTCCACCCGATCCCAGGACGACGGTGGTTTCGGCCTTGACCCGGAGCGGATCTGGGCGACGGTGTACCTCGATGACGACGAGGCGATCGACATCTGGCATCGCCAGATCGGACTGCCGATGGAGCGGATCGTTCGGCGCGGCAAGGCCGACAACTTCTGGTCGATGGGGATCCCCGGTCCGTGCGGCCCCTGCAGCGAACTCTTCTACGACCGTGGTCCCGATTACGGTCTGCCCGGCGGCCCCGAGGTCGACGAGGACCGGTACATGGAGTTCTGGAACCTCGTGTTCATGCAGAACGAGCGCGGCGCCGGGACCAACAAGGAGGACTACCCGATCCTCGGCGAGCTCCCAGCCAAGAACATCGACACCGGCATGGGCATGGAACGGATGGCGGCGCTGCTGCAGGGGGTGGACAACCTCTACGAGATCGATGAGACCCGCCCGATCCTGGAGCGCGCCGCGGAGTTGACCGGCAAGCGCTACGGCGAACATTCCGGCCATGCGGCGAACGAGTCCCACCCCGATGACGTCCGGCTGCGAGTGGTGGCCGACCACGTCCGGACCGCGCTGATGCTGATCGGCGACGGCGTGACGCCGTCCAACGAAGGTCGCGGTTACGTGCTGCGCCGCATCCTGCGACGGGCGATCCGCTCGATGCGCCTGCTGGGTTGGGATGAGCGGGCACTGCCGGAATTGATGCCGGTGGCCCGCGACTGCATGTCCGGTTCCTACCCCGAGCTGGCCAGCGAGTACGAGCGGATCGCCATGATCGCCTACTCCGAGGAGGAGACCTTCCGCCGGACGCTGGCCGCGGGCACCACCATCTTCGACACCGCCGCCGGCAACCTCAAGGCGTCCGGTTCGAAGGTGCTGGACGGGGACCAGGTCTTCAAACTGCACGACACCTACGGCTTCCCGGTCGATCTCACCCTCGAGATGGCCGCCGAGCAGGGCCTGGATGTCGACACCGAGGGCTTCCACCGGCTGATGACCGAGCAGCGCGAACGGGCGAAGGCGGACTCGAAGGCGAACAAGAGCGCGCACGGTAATTCCCCCGCCTACCGGCAGCTGCGCGACATCGGTGAGACCGTCTTCATCGGCTACACCGACCTGTCCACCGAGACGGCGGTGCGTGGCCTGCTGCGTGACGGCGAGCTGACCGGCTCCGCAAGCCAGGGCCAGATCGTCGAGCTGGTACTGGACGAAACCCCGTTCTATGCCGAATCCGGTGGCCAGATCGCCGACGAGGGAACGATCGTGTCCGACGGTGCGCGGCTCCGGGTGCTCGACGTCCAGAAGCCGGTGAAGGGCCTGATCGTGCACCGGGTCGAGGTGGTCGAGGGTGAGATCGGCGCCGGCGCGGTGGTGCATGCCCAGGTCGACCCGGAATGGCGCCGATCCGCCAGGCAGGCGCACTCCGGCACTCACGTCGTGCATGCCGCGCTTCGTGAGGTACTCGGACCAACCGCTCTGCAGAGCGGTTCCTACAACAAGCCCGGGTACCTCCGGTTGGACTTCGCCTGGGGTTCGTCGCTGGACGACGCGACGCGAACCGCCGTCGAGGAGGTTTCCAACCGTGCGCTGCGAGCGGACCTGCCGGTG
>JBBQFE010000184.1:0-6103 GCA_038321605.1 Mycobacteriales bacterium
TAGCGCTTGGCCAGCGACACCACGAGTCGCAGGTTGGCACGGAGCAGCAGATCCTTGGCCCGCTCGCCGTCCGCTGCCAGCGACTGGAGTTCCCGGCGCTTCGGCGCAGACAGGCGCTTGCTGACGCTGATCAGGTGCGTCGCGTACAGGCCCGCCTCGATCCGCTTGGACAGTTCAACCTCTTCGACCGCCGAAAGAAGCGCGACTTTGCCGATTTCATTGAGGTAGGAGCGGACGAGGTCCGCGGCCTGAACGGCCTCGTCCAGGTCTGCGGTGGCCATTACCGGGGCGACGTCGGACTCGTCGGTCGCTGCGTCGAAGGCACCGGCCTCTGGCTCGGCCGGCTGCGTGGTGGCTGATGTCCGGGTAGACCGATGCCCGGGAAGTGCGGGGGAGGCAGATGTGCGGCGCTTCTTCGCCGTCTCGGGGGTTTGTGTTGCTGGCTGCGTCACGTTTGGTGTCCGTCCGCTAATTGGGGGTCTGTTGTCCCATCCTCTACAACGGTTCGTAGCCGAGGTTGTTCCCGGATTGACTGTGTCGGCGCTTTGAATCGGCCCTGTTGGCCAGGGCTCTCGGCGGAGACTCAGAGCCGGGGCAACAGACCAGGGCGAGGGTTCAAGCAGGCGGCGAGAACGACGGGGGCAGCAGGATGCCCCGAACCACCAAATCGGACACAACCGGTAGGAGTGCTTCGATGACCTCATCGGTGTTCTCACCGAGCAGGCTCGCCACCGTGCCCAGCACCGACGCCAGCGCCAGCTGGCCGGTACAGGCCGCGATGACACCCGCCACTGCCTGGTCGACCTCCAGCTCCCACCGCATACCGCCCGATTGACGCACCACGCTCAGCGCGACATACCAGCCCTCTGGACCGATCAGCGACCGCTGCTCGTAGACCAGATCGTCGCCGGAGTGCAGCCTGCTCGCGAGCAGTCCTGGTCCTCCCTCGCGCCGTAGCCACGCCTGCCGCTCGAACCAGCCCGCCACCAGCCCGCCGGCCGGCTGTTGAACGGGTTGCGGGACGTCCTCGATGACGACCCGAGGCGTCGTGGTGTCCGCGGCGCCAGGCAGTGCGCGGATGTTCACCAGACCCATGCCGACCGCCAGCACACCTTGCGCGACGAACCAGTCCAGCCAGTGGTCATAGCTCGTTCGCCAGGCAGCGCTGCTCGGCTGCAACCCCGCGTCGCGCAGCCACAGGGCGATGTACTCGCCGGGCTCGGCCACTTCCCGCTGCCACACCCAGGCGTCGCAGTCGCTGCCATCGAGCCAGCCGGCAATCCGGTCCTGCCACGGTTCATCGGCTGTGATCGCCCAGTTGGCGAGCAGTTGCGCCGTGCCACCGGGGCGCAGCAGGCCGGGCAGGCCGGTCACCAACTGCCGGCTGACGGCATCGCCGCTCAGGCCACTGTCGCGGTAGGTGTAGCCCCCTGAATCGGCGGTGAATCCCGGCCCGACGATGAAGGGTGGGTTACACACGATGAGGTCGAATTTCTCCGTCGCCACTGGTTCGAGCAGCGATCCGAGTCGCAGGTCCCAGTCGAAACCGTTGAGGGCGGCGGTGGTCGCGGCCATCATCAGGGCGCGGCTGCTGAGGTCGGTGGCGGTGATCGACTGGCAGTGCCTGGTCAGGTGCAGTGCCTGCACACCGCAGCCGGTGCCCACGTCGAGCGCCCTTTCGACCGGCATCCGAATGGTCGACTGCGCGAGGGTGGTCGCGGCAGCGCCGATACCGAGTACATGGTCGCCGGACAGCGGACCCTGCCGGACGTCGGCGCCCAGATCGGAGATCACCCACCAGTCCGTTCCGCCGGACTCGCGGTACGGCCGTAGGTCCAGCACCGCCCGGACGCCTCCGCCGTGCGGCTCCAGGAGCCCGTCGCAGTCACCAGCGGCCACGTCCAGCGGTGCGAGCGCGCGGACCGCCTCGTCCAACCGCACCGTATGCCCGAGCAGGAACAGGCGAATCAGCGTGGCGGTGGGGGAGCCACCGGTGGTCGCCAGAGCCCTCGCGGCACCGACCAGGTCCGCCCGCGACATGGCCGCCTGACCCGGCAGGCCGAGAGCGTCCGCCACCAGCTCGCTGGTGAATCCGGCAGCGACGGCCGCGCGCAGGCGTGCGACCACCCGGGGGTTGAAGAGTGGGCTAGGGCGCTGGGTCATCGGTGCCCGAGCAACTCCGCGGCGAAGCCGGCGATGCGTTCGGCGGACTCGGTCGGCTGTCGCAGTTGCAGATCGTGTGCGCCGTCCATCCGGATCAGCGTCGACTGCGGAATCGCTGCGGCAAGTGCCTGCGGCGTCCGGTCGGGAATGATGTGATCCTGCCGGCCGGTGATGATCTGGGTGGGCACCGAAATTCGGGGCAGCGCCCGTGTGATGTCGGGCAGGTCGGCCAGCAGCGCGCGCTGCTCCACCAGAAAGCTCCGCCACATCGGACGCGCCTTCATCGCTGCGCCACTGGCCCAGGCAAAGGGTTGTTCGTCCACGGGTAGCAACGCCTGAAACACCGACGCGGCCTTGCGGGTCACAGCAGCGCCGCCCAGCCCGAGCATCGTGTAGGCGAGCAGCTCACCCACCACTGGAGCAGCCAGCACCGGATCGATCGGCACCAGGCAGCCGGGTCCGACCGAGGCCATCAACACCAGGCCGGCGATCCTGCCGTGGCGGGAGTCGGCGGCGGCCAGCGCGGCCACGCCCCCCGCCCAGCTGTGCCCCAGCACTACCGCTGGTCCTGCGTCGACCTTGTCCAGCCACCTCATCAGCCACGTTACGTTGCCCGCGTAGTCCGTGGCGTGCAACGGGTTCGCGCCGTAGCCCGGACGGTCTGGCACAGCGACCCGGACACCGGCCGGCAACCGCCGTGCGAGCGCCTGCCGCAGGCCCCAGAAGCTGGCTGAGGTATCCGGCTGACCATGCAGCAGGACGACAGTGGGATGTGGCACACCCCCATGGTGCATCAGGGCAGTGACTCACCTGATGGCGGAGGCGTAACGGTGGCACCATGAACTGGTGCGCAATGCGAGGCGGCATCCAGACAAACCAGTTCTCATCACCGAGGCCAGGACGAGTGGCACCGATTCCTTCGACGCACGCAAGAAGAAGTACACGATCATGATGGTCATGCGCGGCGTCTGCGTGATCGGTGCCGCGTTCACCGTTCACATCTCGGGTTGGTTCGCCGCGGCATTCGTCGCTGCTGCCCTCGTGCTGCCGTGGACGGCGGTGCTCATCGCGAATGATCGGCCACCGAAGGAGACCGTGCGATTTCGTCGTTTCATGCCCGGGGGCGACAGTCCCAGCACCCGTAAGCTGACCGCGGGGTCGTCCGGTCCCGGACCGGAAGACGGAACCAGCCACCAGCCTGGTGCGCCCGAATCGCCGGTCGGGCCGACCGTTGGACCGATCATCACCATCATCGACATCTGATTCGGCGAGTATCCGAGTCCGCGAGCACCGCAGCACGACCAGAGGGCAGCGGACACCTCCTCCAGCCCGACGAGGTGGCACAATCCAGGTGTGAGTACCCAGACCCTGGACGCCCCGCAGACCGCTGACGCCGACACCGGTTCGGAGGTCTTCCACTACGTCAAGAAGACCAAGATTGCCGAAAGCGCGGTGATGGGGACAATGGTGCAGGCGCTGTGCGGCGAGGTGTTCCCGGTCACCAAGACCCCGAAGCCAGGTTCGCCGGTGTGCGCCCGGTGCAAGGAGATCTACGAATCCATTCCCGACCGCGGCTGATCCTCCGCCGGCGGCTCGAGTGGCTGCCAGCCTTTGTCACCGCGCGCCGGCTTCGGCGGTGTCGGCGATGCCTGTTCGATGCTGGCGTTGAGTTCGGCGCCCAGCAGAACGCCCAGCGCCAGCAGGAAGAAGAACAAGAGGGCCGCAATCGGTGCGGCCAGGGTTCCGTACGCGTGGTTGTGCGCCACGATGAACGAGATGTACTCGCGGAGACCCGCTGAGCCGAGCAGAAAGATCACCAGCGCCAGCACCGCACCCGGGACGCCTCGCCGCCAGGGGAGTCTGCGAGGCGGCGCCAAATGGTAGAGGCTGGTGAGTCCGATGAGCAGCAGGACCACGACCACCGGCCAGTAGAGGTCATTGACGACGCGGTCGGCGGTACCCCGGGCGCTGTCAGGAAACAGCTTGACCAGCACGGTCGGCCCCAGCACCAGCGCCGGCAGTGCGACCACGCCGATGACGATGGAGCCCAGGTAGATCCCGAGCGCAAGGATCCGGCTCCGGACCGCGCCACGCAGGTCTCGCATCCCGTAGGCGATGGTGATCGTGTTCACGAACGTCGCGGTGGCCGAGGATCCCGCCCACAGCGCCAGCACGAAGCTGATGGACAGCACATCGCCGCGGCCGTCGTTGAGGACCTGATGGACCAACGGCGCCACCAACTGATCGACTACCTCAGCGCTGAACGCACGGGAAAAGCCGCTCAGCAGGTTGTCCTGGATGCGGTTTACCGTCCCGGCGCCGGCCCAGTCCGAGAAATAGCCCAGGGCTGCCAGCAGGGCGAGAAACAACGACGGCAGGGACAGCAACTGCCAGAACGCCGCCTCCGCCGACAGGCCAAGCACCCGGTCATGCCAGGCCTTGGTGACAGTCCGGGTGATCAGCTTCCGGACATTCCGCTGGCTGGTCACAAGTGCCGAGTCTGCCTGACTGCTGCCAGCTCCGTGGGCGGAGGACACGCGGAGCGGCCATTTAGTGACAACACCGATACCGCTCACCCGCACCCGTAGCTACCGCGGAGGGCTCGAACCGCGTCGCAGGTCTGTGCAGGCTGGCTGCGGCGTGCTGCTGCGGCGTGTTGGTGCGGCGTGTTGGTGACCTAGGGTGCTTGGGTGACCCCCTCGACGACCCAACTGAGCCTCGATCTGATCGGGGTCTTCGTGTTCGCGTTGTCCGGCGGGCTGGCCGCGGTCCGGGCGAGACTGGACGTCTTCGGGGTAGTGGTCGTCGCCTCGGTCACGGCACTCGGCGGTGGCGTGCTGCGCGACACGCTGCTCCAGAAGAACCCGCCGTATTCCCTGCAGCACTGGCCCTATCTGGCTGTCCCGGTCGTCGCCGCGGTGGTCGTCTTCCGCTGGCATCCGCAGGTCGCCCGTGCCTGGAAGCTCGTGCTCGTGCTGGACGCAGCCGGCCTCGGTCTGTTCACCGTCACCGCCACCCAGAAGTCACTTGAGTCCGGACTGGGTTGGGCCGGCGCGTCGATGGTGGGCGTGATCACGGGCATCGGCGGCGGTGTGGTTCGAGACATCCTGCTCCGCCAGATCCCGGTGGTGTTGCGTCGCGAGATCTACGCGGTCGCAGCCCTGATCGGTGCAGCATTGGTCAGCCTCGGCCACTCCCTGCATCAGCTGCACGCACCGTGGCTGATCGGGACGGCACTGGTCGTCTTCGCGGTCCGGATGCTCGCCCTGGTCCGGCACTGGTCGGCCCCGACCCCGCGCAATCTGGAGGACCAGGTGGGAGGCTGACCGGGGAGAATCTCACATCCTCGCGGGTTGCTGACCAGCTTTGTCGGTGTCGCCGGATAGCCTCTGCGAAGCGGTTGCACGGTGCCGCTGCTCATCGGTTCGTCACGAAAGATCGGAAAGTGGGGCGGCGTCGGATGTCTCTACGCCGCGAAGGCGGTACCCGGCTGCGTCTGTGGCAGCGCGAGGCGCTGGCCAAGTACGAGACGGAACCGCGCAAGGATTTCCTGGTGACGGCGACGCCGGGCTCCGGCAAGACAACCTTTGCGCTGAGTCTCGCCGTCGGGCTGGTCAGCCGTCGCGTGATCGATCGCATCATCGTGGTGGCGCCGACCGATCACCTGAGAACCCAGTGGGCCGAGGCCGCCGCGACGATGGGCATTTCGCTCGATCCGGGACTGAGTAACGCGGTCGGGCCGGTGCCTGCCGACCTGCACGGTTACGTCACGACTTACGCCCAGGTCGCGGGCAAACCGACCCTGCATGCCGCGAGGGCCAACGCCAAGCGCTCGTTGGTCATTTTCGACGAGATCCACCATGCCGGCGATGGCCTGACCTGGGGAGACGCGATCGCGGACGCCTTCGACACGGTCAGTCGTCGCCTGTGCCTGACCGGT
>JBBQFE010000185.1:0-6100 GCA_038321605.1 Mycobacteriales bacterium
CCGCAGCGCGTCGAACGACAGCATGCCCAGCCGAGCCAGATCATCGGTGTAAAGGCCCATCTCATCGGCAAGCCGCTCGCTGTACAGGCCCCACCCCTCCACGTAGCCGCAGACCTCGGCGTCGAGGAAGCGGCGAAAGTCCGGCAGCTGGGTCAAGGTCTGCGCGGAGGCGATCTGCAGATGATGACCAGGCGTGCTCTCGTGAAAGGCGAGCGCCTGATACTCGTACACGAAGCGCTGCTCCGGTTCTGCGGTGAGCACACAGTGCGCGCCGGGCCTTGACCCGTCACCGGCGGGTGGCCGGTAGTAGGCCAGCGCCGCATTGCCCGCTTCGATAGGACTGATCTCTTCGATGACGCAGTCGGCGATATCGTAGTGGGGGAACCAGTCATCGCGTACTTCCTCCGCGCGGCGCAACGCGCTGGCTACGGTGTCGACGATCTCGGAACGGTCCCGGAAGCGAAGCGCAGGATCCTCCCGCAACCTGCCGAAGATCTCGGACACGTTCGAGGTACCCAGCACCCGGCCACCGAGGTCCTGCCATTGCTCGCGTAGTTCGGCTATGCAGTCCAGGCCGATCTGGTGGATCTCAGCCGGCGAAAGCTCGGTGGTGGTATGCCGGCGCACGGCGGCCCGGTAGCCTTCCTCGCCGCCTGGCACGTTTCCGATACCCACTCGGTCATCGCCGCGCGCAGAGGGCAGCAGTTCGTCGTGCAGACCGGCCCGCAGCCTGCGAAGGGCCGGGCGGATCGAGCCGTCGACGATCTCGGCGGCCGCCGCCCGGATGCGGACGGAATCGACCCCGGACGGCAGATCGATGCTGACGAAGGTGTCGTCGGCGATCGACAGGGCCAGGTGCCCGTCGAGCTGATCGATCGCCTGACCCACACCGACCCGGGTGGGCGTCCGACCCTCGGACCGCGCCAACAGGTATCGGTGTCGGACCGCGTCGATGAACTCGGGCAGTAGGGCCAGCCGGTCGAGGTAGCCGTGGACCGCGGCGGAATCGGTGAGCGGTGCGGTCGGCACCGACATGAACATCATGGCCTGCGGCGCCGAATATGCGTCCGCAGAGGCACTTGTCTCCCACAGCGCGTGTTCGGAATCCGAGCGGGCCCCCCAGGCCAGCCAGGCCAGTACCGAGTGGTTGATCCGGTCGGCGTCGTTCAGCGAGGACGTCTCGATACCGGCCAGTCCGCGCTCGATCTCGCTGATCCGTCGCACCGTCTCGGCCGAGCCCGCACGGCTGGGGTCTCCGACCAGGTGATCGAAACCGGAGACCCCCAGTTGGGTCGCGCTGAAGGGGTCTGCGGAGTGTTGTAGCTGGAAGAAGTCTGCGCTGAGTTGGGACAGCTCCGGATTCGGCGGCGTGCTCGCGCCCTCTTCGACCAACGTGTTCTCCCTGCGTTTTCTCCCTGCGGTGCCGTGCCAGTGAGTGGTGCAGCGGAACGGATCAGGGCCGCGACACGCAGGGCGTCGTCGGGTGCGGTCGTGCACGCGGTCCCACCGTCACGTTCCGCCCGGGCACCGACAACGGGCGTCCGGTGAGTGTAACTCCGGCGGGTAGCTCGATGGCTCCGGTGTCGATCACGTCCAGCGCGAGTTCGCGAATCTTGCGATGACTGTGCTGGCTCACCTCACGCAGCAGGTCGAAGGCCTGGCCACCGGTCAGCTTGTGCGTCGCCATCAGGATTCCCAGGGCCGTACCGATCTGCCGGTTGGTGATGATCGCGGTACGCAGATGCTCGGCATGCTCCAGTTGGGTCACCAACTGGTTCGCGAGCCGTTCGCGCTCGATGACGGCCACCGCACGCTCGACGACCAGCCGGGCCAGCAACGCCCGCCCCTGACCGGGCTGACCCTGGTGCGACACCAGGGTCAGGACGCCCCGGTACGCGAGCTGTGGTTCGGTGCTCGTCCCCATTATCGGAGTGAGGATTGCGTTGTGGCTGAGGACCTGCTGGCCCGCCATCGCCGCCCGGACGTTGTCGGAGTCCTCGAGGGCGGCCTCGGTCCAGGGCCATTTGACCTGATAGGCCTGGCTGTCGGCAGTGGTGATGGTGGCCACCGCGACGTCGCACAGCAGCGGGACGCACAGACGGGTGACGCTGGTGAACACCACTGCCGGTTCAGCGGAGACAACCAGGCCGTCCAGCGCTTGCACTACCGCTGCCACGCTCGAGGCACCCTCGTCGCCTGGGGGGTCGAGGTTGGTGAAGGTTGCCGTCTGAATACTCATCCCTGATTCCCCGGCGTGTGCCGATCGCAAGCTATGCATGGTGGTTCGTATGGCTGCGGAGCTTGCGAAGACCGGCCCGCCCTCAGGACCATGGGCACGCCAGCTGCCGAAAGGTCGTCACTTGTCCGCCCCGCCCGTGCTTGCCGAGCACTTTGCCGACGGGTTCGTCGCCGCGTTACAGGCGGACGATCCGGCGGGGATGCACCGTGCCCTGGACGCAGCAGAGGACGTTCTGGGCTTGGCGGGCTGTCTCGACGACGTCCTGTTACCGGCGATGCGCGAGATCGGCGTGCTGTGGCACGACAACCAGTGCAGCGTCGCGCAGGAGCAGCTGGCCACCGAGTGCGCCCGGGCGTGGCTGCAGACTCACGAGGTTCGGGTCCCTGCGCCGCATCCTGGTAATCCCATCGTGCTGGCGTGCGGTCCGGCCGACAGGCACAGCCTCGGACTCGAAGCGCTCGGGGTCCTGCTGCGCTATGACCGTCAGGCCTGCAGGTTGCTCGGGGCGAAAGTGTCCGACCGCACCCTTGCCACCGCGATCCGGGCCAGCATGCCGGCCGGGGTGGTGCTGGTGTCACACCTACGGGTGAACCGGGATCGCACCGTCGAGTCGCTCCGCACGATTCACGATCTGGGGCCGCAGTTGTTCTTCGCGGGCGGTGCGTTCGCGACGGTCCGACTCAGGCGCAACGTTCCCGGAACCTATCTCGGGACGCGGCTGCAATCCGCATCCGCGTTGATCATCCGGGCCGTGACAGTTGATGACCGGTCACCAGGATCGGTCACATCGTAGACATATCAAGTGAAAGCGGCGCCCGCTAGCTTCCGCTCAGGCTGCCGTCGGGTCGAGGGTGCACCCGCGGCATAGGTGCGAGGACCACCGCGTGCGAAGCTGTGCTGGACAGCGAGATTCCCTCGTCTTACGCGGGTCCCCCTACCTAGGGAAGCTCCGATGAAACGCACCGCGACACCGAGCTGGTACCTGGCTCTGCGCAGCACAGGCGCATGATGACCACGCCGAGCGGCCACGAGGTACGCCCCAAAGGCTTCCCCGGCGTCCCGATCGCCGAAGCCGCGCGCCAACTCGGCATCCCGATGCCCACACTGCGCTCCTGGGAGCTGCGGTACAACATGCCCGAGACCGTGCGCGGTGTCGGGAAGCACCGCCGCTACTCCACTGCGGAACTGCACGGGCTCCGCCTCATGCGCGATGAGATCGCGCGCGGCAAGAGGGCGAGCCTTGCGGCGCAGTCCGTACGCGAACTGCTCGAGCTGACCGGGCCCGCGAGCCTGTTCACCGAGCGGTTGCTGGCGGCGTCCGAGCGTTCGGATCCCACCGGGGTACGCGAGCAGCTCACGCTGGCTCAGGGGGCACTCGGCCTCGCCGCGTGCCTGGACGACGTGCTGCTGCCGTCGTTGCAGCAGATCGGGCTGTGGTGGCAGACCGGACGCTGCGACGTGGAGCAGGAGCATCTGACCACCGAGGCTGCCCGAGCGTGGCTCGAAACCTTGACCGCCTACGCACCGGCCCCCGCCCGTCCGGCTCCCATCGTCCTGGCCTGCGGGCCGACCGACCTGCACACCGTCGGGCTGGAGGCGTTGGGGATTCTGCTGCGTTACCGGGAGTGGAACGTTCGGCTGCTGGGCGCGAAGACCTCGGTCCCGGCGCTGGAAACGGCTGTGCATGCAACCGGTGCCTGCGCCGTGGTGATCGTCTCGCACCTCAACTCAGGGCGCGGCCGCGCTGTGCAGTCCCTCTACGCGGCAAACATCCTCGATGTCGAGCTGTTCTATGCAGGCAATGCGTTCAGCTCGCCCCGTAACCGCCGAAATCTTCCCGGCACCTACCTCGGCACCCGCCTTCAGGAGGCTTGTGCGCTGATCGACAGTCGGCTGAGCTGACTGGCCACTGCACCGGGGCTGCTGGATCTCACCCGCGAGGGTCGCCTACAGAACGCCGCTGACCTGGTGCACCTCGCCACAGGGCACGCCGACCGCTTCGTGATGCTTGCGGATGGCGTCCTCGTCGGGCCCGTCGAGCAGGCAGTAGACCTTGCCGTCGGCGTTGTGGAAGAGCTCCACCTGGCGTACGCCGAACTCGTCGACAGCACCGTCCCGAGTGCCCTGGCCGATCTGCTCGATCGCCTCGGCCGGCAACTTCAGGTCCTCGTGAAAGTCCATGAACTGTGGCATCGCACATCCCTCGCTCGAATTCCGGGTTTCTCCTGTTTCGATGGGCAGGAGAAGCAGTGGCGCAGCGTGATACCGGAAAGTTACGACCGATGGGTGTCACTGACAAGAGGGCGCCTGCTCGCGGCCCGGCCGAGGGCCGATCAACCGACCCACCACCGGAAACGACGAAAGCCCCTCGCCAGCTGGCTAGAGGCCCCGTGTGTACTGCTCCCCCATCTGGACTCGAACCAGAAACCCTTCGAGTTGATCTTGGCGTGTTTGTTCGCGTTGGCTGATGCCCAGGAGTCAATAAGAACGGGGGTCGTGAGTGCAAACTAAGCTAACGGCGTTGGATGTTCGCGGTCATATTGGATGAGTAAAAGATGCGTGCTCGAGCCGGGCGGCGATTGGGACGGCCTGTTCGGCCGCATGCGCCACCGTGACCTAGTGACCGTTGCTAATGACCCTTGAATCCTTACTTAAGTTCGGTTCCCCCTTTGCCCATCGAACCTATCCCGGTCGAGCCACCACCGGTTCCGGAGGCCGAGTCATAACCACCAAGCTAGAAGAACCCGTCACCACCTCGGCACTCTGCCGGGAGTGCGGTGGGGCGCAACGAGTCGAGGAGTCCGGACGGCGCTGCCTTGGGCCGAAGTGCCGCATATCGGCTCCCAGTACTGGCCGCGATGTCACCACCAACGAGCGGCCCGGTCGGGTACAACCGCTGGCCAGCTCAATGGCGCCGGCCTCTGACTGTGGACGCGGGGCCGTCGACGGTTGTCAGAGCCTGCGGTCCGACTGTTCGCAGTATTTACCGACTGGCTCACCTGGCGCAGAACACCACCGGAGGTCTCGGTCATCTCGTGGACAGCAACGCCCTACCTGAACGCGCTCGTGTCAGGGCCGTCGGGACGACCGACGACGACGGTGTACTTCGTCCGCGGACCCGGGTCCTGCGGGCCCAACACAGTGCGGTGCACCTGGCACACCCCTACACCCGACTCGCGTGACCCCCCTACGCCCGCGCGGCGCCGGAACCGCCGCCGCTCGCGCCCCTCTTCTGCAGGCTCGCGGAACGCTCGGTGCACGGCCGGCCACGGCACCGGGCAGCTGAGCAGATCCCGCTCTCACTCGGGGCGTAGGCACACCGCCGGTGATCAGGTGACGATTATCGTCATGTCCATTCCCTTGTCTTTGTGGCTGTCGACTGAGCACCACAGCTCGTAGCTGCCTTTGGTCAGGGTCACGCTCACGGTGCCCGTGCCGCCGCCGGGGGTCGTGGGCGACGCCGACTTGTCCACGCCCGGGCCCTGGATGGTCAGGTTGTGGGGGTACTTGCCTGCGTTGTGCACGGTGAACGTGTACGCGCCGGCCTTGAATGTCTTGGTCGACAGGGTGATCGAGAACTCCTGCTCGTTCGCGGTCACCGCAGTCCCGACCGCGGCGGCACCGCCCTGTGAGGCCGCCGAACTGGGGGCCGAGCCGTACCTGCCGCTCGCGGTCGGGGAGGACGCCGCGGTGCTGCCGTTGCTCGACGTGACCGCGCCGCCAGCTCCGTAGCCGCCGCCCTTGCCGGAGGAGCAGCCGGCCGCGAGCAACGCAACCGATAACAAGGCCGCTGCGGCGGTGGCTGTGCGGTAGGTGACTGTGGTCAAGAGAGTGCTCCCTGTCCCGAACTGCCCGTTGGAC
>JBBQFE010000186.1:0-6097 GCA_038321605.1 Mycobacteriales bacterium
CGCGCTGGGCAAGCTCGGTCCAGTCCGCGCCGGTGTCCCTGGCGCGCTCCAGCAGCGGGTCGTCAACGTCTGTGACGTTCTGCACGTAGTGGATCTGGTGCCCGGCATCGAGCCACACCCGTTGCACCAGATCGAACGCCAGGTAGGTAGCGGCATGACCGAGGTGGGTGGCGTCGTACGGCGTGATGCCGCAGACATAGAGCTTGGCAGTCTGCCCAGGTGCGGTCGGGCGAATCTGGTCCGTGGCGGTGTCGTACAGCCGCAGCGGCCGGCCCTTGCCCGGCAGGATTGGGACGGCGGGTGGGCTCCAGGACTGCATTGGTCAACGGTAGCGGTCGGCTGTGAGGCTGCCGACTATCGGGTGCCCGGACCTTGCTTCAGATGGCCGGGTTGCCGCCTGGCCGGGAGACTGAACGGATGCCCTCCCATTCCCGCTACCTGGTTTCGGTCTCCACATTCATCCCGGTCGATCGCCAGCGGTTGTTCGACATCGTGGCCGACCCTTCACAACATCCGGCGATGGACGGCGGCGGCACGGTCAAGGCGAGCCGTGCCGGCGGCCCCCGGCGGTTGTCGTTGGGTGCCACGTTCGCGATGGACATGCACCTCACCGCCAGCTACAAGATCCTGAACACCGTTGTGGAGTTCGACGAGCCTTCGGTCATCGGCTGGCGTCACTTCAACGGCCACATCTGGCGTTACACCTTCACCGAGGTGGCCGGCGGCACCGAGGTGCGCGAGGACTGGGACGCGCGTCAGGCCAAGAACAAGCTGGCCCTGCTACTGATGGGCTTTCCGAAGCGCAACCGCCTGGCCATGACCGCCACGCTGGAGCGTCTGGCGGCGCTTGCTCAGTAGGGCGGGTAGGGAATGGCCGGCCAGTCGGTGGGCGGCAGCGGAAACAGCTTGGACTGCAGCAGGTTGCGGACCCGGCGTCGGCAGGCGCGCACCTCGCGGGTGGTCAGCAGCTCCGACAGGCCCTCCCCCAGCGGCCCGTCCAGCTGTGCGGAAATGCTGCCGAGCACGGACAGTTCCTCGTCCGTGAGCCGTACGCCGGCCCACTGCCAGAGCACGGTGCGCAGCTTGTCCTCGACGCCGAAGCTCACCCCATGATCCACCCCATAGATGTGCAGCCCATCGGGGCCGGCCATCGGGATGAGGTGCGAGACCTTGCGATCTGAGTTGTTGGCGATCGCATCCAGCAACGCCATTCGGCGCAACTCGTCCCGGTCCCCAGCGTTGATCGCTGCGATGATGTCGAAGCTGTCGTCCTCATCGATCCAGAGCTGGACCATGCCGCGGCCCATCGGTCCCTCGCGGAGGACGGTCGGCGGCACCGGCTGCCAGCCGGTCGCCAAGGCGACCAGATACGTGGCGTACTCCCGTTCGGCCAGCGTTCCGTCCGGGTAGTCCCAGAGCGGGCGCTCCCCCGACTCCGGCTTGTACACACACGCCGCAGCGACGCCGTCCAGCTCGATCCGGCAGTACAGCGTGGCATTCGATGCGGTGGTCACCCGGCCCTCGATGCTCAGCTGACCCTCGGATAGCAGGGTCAGGGCATCCTCGGCGGCCATCGCGACCGGCGGGGTCAGTTCTGCCACTGTCACAAGTCCTGTCGGGTCACTCGGCGATCGGAGGCGCTGGTCGGGTCACAGTTCGAGCTGGGCCTGGCGGCGGTAGCCGTTGTGGCGGGGGCAGACGTGGCCGTTGGCGTCCAGCGGCTCGTTGCACAGCGGGCACGGCGGACGCCCCGCGGATATCACCCGGCGCGCCCGTTCGATGAACTCGAAAGCTGCGGTGTGGTGCATCCGCACCCGCAGGGCATCGGGTCCGTCTTCGGTATCCTCCAGCAGTGTCGCCTCGGCCGTCTCGGCGGAATCGGCCTCGGCCTGCGCCTCGATCACCAGCAACCCTGCGTCGGTGTCATAGGCCAACCCCATCGCCGCCACCCGGAACTCCTCGTCCACCGGGTTCTCCAGCGGGGCGGTGTCGGGCGTGGCGGTGGACTCCGGCGCCTCGGTCGTACTGTCGGCGACTTCGGCCAGCAGCTGCTCCATGCGCTCGGTGAGCACCATGACCTGCGACTTCTCCAGGGAGACACTGACCGTGCGCTGCCCGTCGGACGCCTGAAGGAAGAAGACCCGCTCGCCGGGCTGGCCGACGGTGCCGACGACGAAGCGCCTCGGCTGATCGAAGAAGAACAACTGACGGCTCATTGCACCAAGCCTAAACGTTGCCGGCGCCGGCGCCACCGCCGACGGTCGCGTCCCCGGACGGCGCCCGCTTCCGGCCACGTGCCGCACGGGTCGGCTTGGGCGGTGCGAGCCTGGCCAGATCGCCACCGGTGTCGTTCTGGGTGAGCACGAAGGGGCGGCCGTCGGTGTAGCGGACCGCCGAGACCGAGCACGGATCCACCACGATTCGCTGGAACAGGTCGAGATGCATTCCCAGCGCGTCGGCGAGGATCGCCTTGATGACGTCGCCGTGACTGCAGGCCAGCCACACCACGTCCGCGCCGTACAGCTGGCTGTAGTGCTGGTCGAGGGTGCGGATCGCCGACACCGCGCGGGCGGCCATGGCTGCCATCGACTCCCCGCCGGGGAAGGTCGCCGCGGAGGGTTGGGACTGGACGATCGGCCACACCGGGTCCTTGACCAGGTTCTTGATCTCCTTGCCGGTCCAGTCGCCGTAGTCACATTCCAGCAGGCGACGATCTGTCTTGGTCAGCGGAACCCGGTCAGCCGCCCGCTGTGCCTTCACCACGATCTTGGCGGTCTCTGCGCACCGCTCCAACGGGCTGGTGACCACGGCCGCCAGTGGCAGCACCGCCAGCCGGCCGGCGACGTCAGTGGCTTGTCGCAGACCGCGCTCGTCCAGGTGGACCCCCGGCAGCCGTCCGGCCAGTACCGGACCGGTCATCGCAGTCAGACCGTGCCGGAGCAGTACGACCGTTGCCATGGGAGCCCGATTCTCTAGGTGGCGGACACCGCGCCGCCGGCCAGCAGGCCCAGCAGCAGAACGCCGAGAGCGATCCGGTAACCGATGAAGATGAAGGTGGAATGCCGGGACACGTAGCGGATCAGCCAGGCGATGGACGCCAACCCGACGATGAACGAGATGACGGTGGCCACCACGGTCACCCCCATGCCGGGAGCGTTGGATCCACCGATCTTGCGGGCCTCGAACAGGCCGGACGCGACGACCGCGGGAACCGACAGCAGAAAGGAGAAGCGGGCCGCGGTGACGCGGTCCAAGCCTCGGAACAGGCCGGCGGTGATGGTCGCGCCCGAGCGGGACACACCGGGGATCAGGGCCAGCGACTGCGCGGCGCCCACGACGATCGCGTCCGCGGTGGTGATGTCCTCCTCATCGCGGCTCCGGCTCCCCCGCCGCTCAGCGATGTAGAGGAACACCGCCATCACGATGAGCGCGATCGAGATGACCCACAGGTTCCTCGCGCCGGTCTCGATCTGGTGCGAGAAGATCAATCCGAAGATCCCGACCGGGACGGTGGCCAGGATCAGGTACCAGCCCATCCGGTATTCCAGGGTGCTGCGTTCCTCCCGGCCGTTCTTGCGCAGGAAGCTGAGCACTCCCCGGAGCCAGGCCACCGCGATGTGCACCAGTTCGCGCCAGAAGTAGAGGACGACCGCCGCCATCGTGCCCAGTTGGATCACCGCGGTGAAAGCGGTGAAGCCGGCCTGGTCGGTGTTCGGATTCAGCCAGGCCTGGACGATGCGGAGGTGAGCGGTCGAGGACACCGGCAGGAACTCGGTCAACCCCTGAACCACTCCGTAGACGACTGCCTGCAGCGGCCCGATCGCGCTCACTCTGACAGTCCTGCTTCCTGCAGCGCCTCGAGAGCGACGGTGAGCCCGGTCATCCGGTCCTGGAGGCTGGCGGCAAGCGGCATGACGTTGAGACTAGTGACCCCCGATGCGCCAAACGCGGCGAGTTGCTCCGCGATGTGCTGCTTCGGTCCGATCAGGGAGGTCGAGTCGATGAACTCGAACGGGACAGCCGCCGCCGCACCCGCGTAATCGCGCGCCATGTACTTCGTCTGGATCTCGGCCGCCTCGTCTCCGTAACCCATCCGGGTGGCCATCTGGTTGTAGAAGTTGACTTCCCTGCTGCCCATGCCGCCGATGTAGAGCGACGCGTAGGCGCGCACCGGATCTGCCGCGGCTCGCGGGTCCGCCCCGATCACCATCGGCATACTGGCCACCACGTCGAAGCCCGCCATCGTCTTGCCGACCTTGGCGCGTCCGGCGCTGATGAGGCCCAACTGCTCCTCGGCGAAATCGGGCGAGTAGAAGATCGCCAGCCAACCGTCGGCGATCTCACCGGTCAGCTCGAGGTTCTTCGGCCCCACCGATGCGAGGTAGATGGGAATGTGCTCGCGTACCGGGTGAACGGTGAGCTGCAGGGCCTTGCCCGGTCCATCGGGAAGAGGCAGCTGATAGTGCTTTCCGTCATAGCGAACGCGCTTGCGCGACAGCGCCAGGTTCACGATGTCGACGTACTCACGGGTTCGTCCCAGCGGCTTGTCGAACCTGACCCCGTGCCAGCCCTCCGACACCTGCGGACCCGAAACGCCGAGGCCAAGCCGGTAGCGGCCACCGGACAGGCTGTCCAGAGTGGCGGCGGTCATTGCGGTCATGGCGGGGCTACGAGCCGGGATCTGCATGATCGAGCTGCCCAGACCGATGCGCTCGGTCTGCGCTCCGACCCACGCCAGCACCGTGGCGGTGTCCGAGCCGTACGCCTCGGCCGCCCACACACAGTCGTAGCCGAGAGTGTCGGCCTCCCTGGCCAGCGCCAGGTTGTCCTGGTCGTTGCCCATGCCCCAGTAGCCGAGGTTCAGTCCGAGTTTCACGGACGCCACCTTATCGACTGGTCAGTAACTTGTGCGCGACCCGTGCGGTGTGGCCGGGTCCCTGGCCGGAAAGGCCGTTCCGGTGGACTAGATTTGCCGACGTGGAAATGCGCGCACTGGGACGTAGTGGCCTGAAGATCTCCCGGCTCGGGCTGGGCACCATGACCTGGGGAAACGGCACCGATCCGGACGAGGCCGCTGCCATTCTGGTGGCCTTCCACGACGCCGGCGGCACCTTCGTGGACACCGCGGTCTCCTACAACCACGGCGATGCCGAACGCATTCTCGGGGCGCTGATGGCCGACGTGGTGCCGCGCGCGGACCTGATCGTCGCCTCCAAGGCCGGCATCACCCGGGCCGGCGGCGAACGGCACGTCGACACCTCGCGCGGCGCGTTGCTGCGCAGCCTGGATACCTCGCTCACCAACCTCGGCGTCGACCACCTCGATCTCTGGCAGGTGCACACCAGCGATCCGAGCGTGCCGAACGACGAGACCATGGCGGCACTGGATGCCGCCGTGAACTCCGGCAAGGTCCGGTACGTGGGCATTTCGAACTACTCCGGCTGGCGGACGGCCCAGGCGGCGACCTGGCAGCGGGCGGTGCCGGGCAGGGCGCCCCTGATCTCGACGCAGGTGAAGTACTCCCTGCTGGACCGGGGCATCGAGCGTGAGGTGCTGCCTGCGTGCATGGAGCTGGGGTTGGGCATCCTGCCGTACTCCCCACTGGGCGGCGGTGTGCTCACGGGCAAGTACCGGCACGGCGTTCCCGCCGACTCGCGAGGCGCCGCGGAGGGCCGCAACCTGGCCAGCTACTCCGAGCCCTGGGCTGTCGGCATCGTCGAAGCGGTGGCAACGGCGGCAGACGGGCTGGCCACCTCGCCCATCTCGGTGGCGCTGTCCTGGCTGCGCAACCGTCCCGGCGTGACCGCCCCGATCATCGGCGCCCGCACCCTCGGCCAGCTGACTGCTGCCGTGCAGTCGCTGTCGGTCGAGCTGCCATTGGAGATCCAGTTGGCCCTCGATGACGTGTCTGCTCCGATGACCGGCTACCCCGAGGACCTGAACTGACGCTGCCCGCCCCGACGGACGAGCAGGTTTTCGCCGCGTTCTGCGCGTCCGGGCTGTGGCAGGGGCTGGGCTCCACCCTGGCCGAAGCCATGGGTGACGCCGGTATCCGAACCGCTGACGATGTCACCACCACGGCGTTGGCGAGCCTTCC
>JBBQFE010000187.1:0-6080 GCA_038321605.1 Mycobacteriales bacterium
GGTCTCGCCCGCGAAGGACAGCCGCGCGAAGCGGTGACCGCGGGCGGTGTCGAAGTCAATTCCGGGGGCCAGCGCCACCCCGGTCTCGACCAGCACCCGCCGGACCCAGGCCAGCGAATCGTCGGTGTAGTCGGACACATCGGCGTAGCAGTAGAAGGCGCCGTCGACCGGAGCCAGCCGCGGCAACCCGATGGCCGGCAGCGCCTCGAGCAGCAACTGGCGGTTCTCGGCGTACCGCTGAACGTTCGCGTCCAACTCGGCATAGGCGTTGAAGGCACCCAGGGCCGCGAACTGGGACAGCGTGGGCGGGCAGATCGCATAGTTGCCGGCCAGCCGGTCCACCGCGTCCAGCAGCTCATCGGGCACCAGCAGCCACCCCAGGCGCCAGCCGGTCATAGAGAAGTACTTGGAGAACGAATTGACCACGATCGACTGCCGGCCGAACTGCCAGGCGGTCGCGGCCGGCTCTGCGAAGCTGATGCCGTGATAGAGCTCATCGGAGATCAGGCGCACGTCGTTCTGCTCGCACCACCGGACGACGTCGGCCAATGAACCGGCGCTCATCATGGCACCGGTGGGGTTCGCCGGTGACGCCAGGATGACACCCGTCGGCTTCGGGTCCAGGGCGGCCAGGGCGGCCACCGACGGGACGAAGCCGGTGTCGGCACCGCAGTCGAACTCCTGCACCACGCAGCCCAGACTTGCCAGGATGTTGCGGTACGCCGGGTAGCCGGGCCGGGCCATCGCAACCACGTCGCCGGCGTCGAAGACGGCCAGGAACGCCATCAGGAAGCCCCCGGAGGAACCGGTGGTCACCACCACGTTGCGGGGATGCACCACCTGGCCGTACCAGAGCCGGAGGTGTTCGGCGATGGCCTCACGAAGTTGCGGGATTCCGGGCGTCGGCGTGTAGCCGATCTTGTCGGCCGTCAGGGCCCTGCTGGCCGCCTCGAGCACGGCCGCCGGAGCCGGGGTCGACGGTTGACCGGCCGCCAGGTTGTACACCGGCAGGCCGCTGGCCCTGCGAGCTTCGGCGGCCGCGAAGATCTCCATGACATAGAACGGGGCGACCGCGGAGCGCCGAGAGGCCGGACCTCCGGCGGTACCTGGTCCGGTCTGCGCGCTGTCCACCGCCCGACGATAACCTGACCAGCGTGAGTGAACCCACCGACTTCCCCGCTGCGCCGACGTCGGCACGGCCACCGAGCGATCCGACGGACCTGACGCTGGCGCTGGATCTTGCCGAACTGGCCGACCGGATCACGACCGGCAGGTTCCGCGCCACCGACCTCGTGGTCACGACCAAACCCGACCTGAGCCCGGTCAGTGATGCCGACCAGGCGGTGGAGCGCGCCATCGGTGACCGGTTGGCCGAGAAACGTCCCGACGATGCCTTCTTCGGCGAGGAGTTCGGCTTGCGCGGAACCGGCCGGCGCAAGTGGGTGGTGGATCCCATCGACGGAACAAAGAACTTCGTCCGCGGCGTGCCCGTGTGGGCGACCTTGATCGCCCTGCTGGTCGATGACGATCCCGTGCTCGGCGTGGTGTCGGCGCCCGCGCTGGGTCAGCGCTGGTGGGCGGCCAGCGGTGCGGGTGCCTACTCGGCGTCGCACGGCGGTACACCCCGTGCGCTGCGGGTGTCCCAGGTCGGCGTGCTGGGCGACGCCAGCCTCTCCTACGCGTCGCTGTCGGGGTGGGCGGCGCGCGGAAACATGCAGGCGATGATCGAGCTGACCGGACAGGTCTGGCGGTCACGCGCCTACGGCGACTTCTGGTCCTACATGCTGGTGGCAGAGGGTGCCGTGGACATCGCGGCCGAGCCCGAGCTGTCGTTGTGGGACATGGCTGCACTCGCCCCGATCGTGGTCGAGGCCGGTGGCCGGTTCACCGGACTCGACGGTGTGAACGGTGTCGGGCAGGGCAGCGCAGCGGCGTCCAACGGACTCCTGCACGAGGCCCTGCTGCGCGCAGTCGGCACTGCGGACGCGGTGCCCGGGGCGCAGTAGCTGCGCACCGGTTTCGGACGCCGGTGCCGATGAGTACGGTCAGTTGTGCAGGCAATCATCACCTATCGAGAGGAACAGCGGTGAGTGACTCCAACCCCCGCCAGAACACCACCTTCGCCAGCCCGGGCGGCGTGGACGGGCAGGCGCACGGCTATCTGGCCCTGCCCGAGTCCGGTACCGGCCCGGGCGTGATCGTGATCCAGGAGTGGTGGGGCCTCACCGATCACATCGTCGACATCACCGACCGGCTGGCCAAGGCCGGTTTCGTGGCACTGGCGCCGGACCTGTTCGGCGGCAAGACCACGCACGACTCGGACGAGGCCGGTGCGCTGATGATGGCGCTGCCGGTGGAACAGGCGACCAAGGACCTGGCCGGAGCGGTGGACTACCTGCTCGGACACGAGGCGGTCACCTCCACCAAACTCGGTGCCGTCGGATTCTGCATGGGCGGTGGCTTCGTGCTGCTGCTCGCCGCGCAGGAGGGCGACAAGATCGGGGCAGCTGTGCCGTTCTACGGAGTGGGTCCCGCGGTGCCACAGCAGTTCGCGGGGATCACCGCTGCCGTGCAGGGGCACTACGGCATCAGTGACGACTTCTACCCGGTCGACGAGGCCAAGAAGCAGGAGAACCAGATCGCCGAGGAGTCCGGTGCCGATGTCGAGTTCTTCTACTACCCCGCCGGGCACGCCTTTCACAATGACGAGAACGCTCTGGGCACCTACGACGAGGACAGCGCAAAGCTGGCCTGGGAGCGGACCGTCTCGTTCCTGCGTGCTCGGCTGAGCTGACATGCCCGAGCCCACCGCAGCCGAACAGGTCGCACTGGAACAACGACGGGCAGAACTGCGCGAGCGTTGCCTCGTGCCCGCTGCGGACCGACCTGCCAGCACCGCCCGCGGCATCCATCACGCGGCGCTGATCTGCAGCGACGTTGCCACCACGATCGACTTCTACCAGGGTCTGCTCGGCTTTCCGCTGGTGGAGCTCGTCGAGAACCGGGACTACCCGGGTTCGTCGCACTTCTTCTTCGACCTCGGCAACTCCACGTTGCTCGGCTTCTTCGACTTTCCGGGCCTTGGACTAGAGCCCGGCATCGAGGCGTTCGGCACCGTGCAGCACCTGGCGATCTCGATAGCCCCGGAGCAGCACGCGATCCTGCGCGCAAAGCTCGATGCCGAGGGTATTGCCTACGGCGGACCGGACAAGGGCATCGAGGAATCGCTGTACTTCAAGGACCCGGACGGGATCCAGATCGAACTGCTGAGCGATGAGCTGATGTATTTCGGCGGCGAATATCTCGATGGCAGGTAGCAGCGACAACGCAGCTGGTATCCACATCGCGACACCGGCAGGCACACCCAAGCTCGGGTTCGGCCTGCCGGTGTCCGGAAGCTGGGCGACGAGGGCCAACGTCATCGAGGTGGCCCGCCGGGCAGAAGCTGCCGGATACGACTCGCTCTGGACATTCCAGCGACTGCTGCACCCGGCAGAGGGTGACTGGGGATCGATGTACCGGTCGGTCAGCGACCCGCTGATCACCCTTGCCTACGTCGCCGCCATCACCGACCGGGCGCGGCTGGGAGTGGCCATTCTCAACGCTCCCTTCTTCTCCCCGATCCTGCTCGCCAAGCAGCTCACCACCCTGGACGAATTGTCGGGCGGGCGGCTCGATACCGGGCTCGGGCTGGGTTGGGCGAAGGAGGAGTTCACGGCCTCGGGGGTCGACTTCGCCGGGCGGGGCGCTCGCACCGAAGAGTTCATCGGGTGTCTCAAGGCCTTGTGGACCGAGCCGGTGGTGTCCTTCGACGGCGAGTTCTACCACGTCCCACCGGCGCTGGTAGATCCCAAGCCCGTGCAGCGACCGCACCCGCCGATCCTTCTCGGCGGCGACGCCCCCCGCGCTCTGGAGCGGGTGGGTCGGCTGGCTGACGGGTGGATCAGCCGCAGTCGCCATGACCTTAGGAAGATCGCCGACGACATCGCGGTGATCAAGGACGCCGCCGAGCGGGCCGGCGGGATCCGGACAGGTTACGGTTCATCGTCCGAGGCGTCGTGCGGCTCGAGCGTGGCGACCTGGACGACGGGGCGGACCGTCAGCCACTGCACGGTTCTGCCCGGCAGATCAAGGCAGATCTCGTGCAACTCGGCGAGCAGGGTGTCACCGAGGTGTTCCTGGACCTGAACTTCGTTCCCACGATCGGCGATCCGGCGGCCGACCCCGCAGAATCCATGAAACACGCCGTTCATGTACTCGAAACCTTCGCGCCGGCGGGGGCCTGACCGGTCCTGTTGACGCGCTGAGAACCAGATGCCATTCCTTGCTTCTGGACGACAAGATGCTCAGGCACATCTGGGCGCGGACGGCAGGGAGCGGCTATGCAGAGAATCGCACAATTCGCAATCAACAGGCGCTGGTGGATAGTCGCCGGCTGGATTGCCTTCATCATCGGTGCCCAGGTGCTCCTGAGCGCACTCGGTGGTTCCAATTACAAGGACGACTTCAAGCTGCCGCACACCGAGACCGAGACCGTGTCACGGTTGCTCTCCGGCGCCGGTCTGGCCAGTCAGAACGGCGCCACCGGCACCATGGTGCTGCATGCCGTGACGGGTACCGTCGCGGACGCCGGCTCCACCGTCAAACCGGCCCTCAGCCAGTTGTGCTCGAGCGGCCTGGGCATCGCCTCGATCTCATCGCCGTACGGCCCGGTGGCCTGCACGGCAGCAGCACAGGGCGCAGGTGGCGCCTCGGACAGTGCGGCGGCCGCGGCGACCGCAGCCGCACTGGTCAGCCAGGACCAGAAGATCGGCATCGTCGAACTCACCTGGACGGCGGTCAACCCCGACCCGGCCAGTGTCACCAAGGTGCACGACCAACTGGCCAGGATCGGCTCGGATCGGCTGCAGGTCGAGTTCACCGGAAACGCATTCCAGGCGCTGGCGGCGAATTCCGGCGGCATCCCGCCCGAGCTGATCGGGTTCATCGCGGCACTGCTGATCCTGTTCGTCGTGTTCAGGACGGTCGGCGCCACCCTGCTGCCGCTGGCCAGCGCCGTCGCGGCGATGGGTAGTGGCCTGGCCCTGATCGGGCTGCTGTCGCACATCATGTCGGTGGCCAGCTTCGCCAATCAGCTGGCACTGTTGATGATTCTCGGTGTCGGTGTCGACTACGCGCTGTTCATCGTGACCCGGCACCGCCGCAACCTGCTTCGCGGGATGTCGGTCGAGGAGTCCATCGCCGTTGCGATCAACACCTCCGGCCGCGCAGTGCTCTTCGCCGGCACCACCGTGTGCATCGCGCTGCTCGGGCTGTGGGCGCTCGGTGTCAGCTTCCTCTACGGAGTCTCGCTGGGAACCGCGATCGGCGTGGCACTCACCATGCTGGCGTCCCTCACCCTGCTGCCTGCGCTGCTCTCGTTCCTCGGCCTGAAGGTGCTGCCACGCAAGCAGCGCCGAGCTGTCCGCGCCGGTGTCGTCGACATGTCGCAGCATCACGGGTTCTGGTACCGCTGGTCGCGTCTGGTGGAAGGCAACCGGATCGTGCTCGGCCTGATCGCCGCGGTGGTGCTCGTCATCCTCGCCATCCCGTTCTTCTCCATTCGTCTTGGGTCCTCCGATCAGGGCAACGATCCGAAATCGTCGACCACCCGCAAGGGTTATGACCTGATCGCGCAGGGCTTCGGTCCCGGTTACAACTCCAGCTTGCAACTCGTCATCTCCGGCCCCGGTGCTGTCGACAAGGCGTACCTGGGCACGGTCACCACCGCGCTCAAGGGTGTCTCCGACGTGGCCCCGAACAGCGTGCAGGCAGTTCCCACCGGCAAGGGCATCACGCTGGTGGTGTTCAAGTCCCAGACCTCACCTCAGGACGTGAAGACCACCGAGCTGGTGAAGAACCTGCGCAGCAACGTGCTGCCACCGCTCTACGCCGGCTCGCAGAACCACATCTACGTCTACGGTGTCACCGCGATCTTCGTCGACTTCGCAAAGGTGCTGTCGGCGAAGATGGTCTACTTCTTCATCGCTGTCATCGGCCTTTCGTTCCTGTTGCTGCTGGTCGCCTTCCGCAGCCTGGTG
>JBBQFE010000188.1:0-6080 GCA_038321605.1 Mycobacteriales bacterium
GGACACCTCGACGAAAACAGCGGACGCCATAGGCCCCGTGGTCGACGGCACCGAACCCGGCTGCGACCGGGGTAGCGCTTACGCCGTGTTGAGCAGGCAGATCCGGGCCGCCCAACTGCTGCAGCGCCGTCGTGGCAGTTACGCGGCGCGGATCACCGTCACCGGGCTGGCACTGGCCGCCACCTGGAGTGCGGTACTGCTGGTGGGCGATTCCTGGTATCAGCTGATCGTCGCGGGCGTACTCGGCGTCGTCTTCACCCAGGTCGCCTTCCTCGGCCACGACGGTGGCCACCAGCAGGTGGCGAGCCGGCGACTGAGCAACGACACCATCGGCCTGGTCGCGGGAAACCTGCTGACCGGGTTGAGCATCGGCTGGTGGGTGGACAAGCACAACCGCCATCACGCCAATCCCAACAAGGAGAATCACGATCCCGACATCGGCGACGGCGTGCTGACGTTCACCACCAACCAGGTGGCCTCGCGCACCGGCCCGCTCGGCAAGTTGATCCTGCGCCACCAGGCATTCCTGTTCTTCCCGTTGCTGACGCTGGAGGGACTGCACCTTCACATCGCGAGTGTTCGTTGGCTGGCCGGCAACCGCGCCAAGCCACACCGCGCCGTTGAACTCGGGTTCATGGGGCTGCACGCCGCCGCGTACTTCGGGATCCTGCTCACGGTGCTTTCGCCGGTCACCGCGTTGAGCTTCGTCGCGGTACACCAGGCGGTCTTCGGCCTGTACATGGGTTGCTCGTTCGCGCCCAACCACAAGGGGATGCGCATTGTGGCGGCCGAGGAGAAACTCGACTTCCTGCAGCGCCAGGTACTCACCTCGCGCAATGTGCGTGGCGGCTGGCTCACCGATACCGTGCTCGGCGGTCTGAACTACCAGATCGAGCATCATCTCTTTCCTAACATGCCCCGGCCATCCCTGCGCAAGGCTCAGCGCCTGGTCCAGCAGTACTGCGTGGAGCACGAGATCGCCTACACCGAGACGAGTCTCATCGGGTCGTACGCGATGGCGCTGGGTCACCTGCACCAACTGGGCAGCCCGTTGCGGGCGGCCGTTGCCACCGGCAGCAGCTGACCCCCCGGGCCGAGGTCGGCCAAGGGGGTCAGCGGTTTCAACTGAGCGTCGGAAGTCAGTTCGGCGGCGGTGGCGGCGCGGTACTGCCGTGGATCACCAGCACCGGGCAGGTCGCGTGCTCGGCACAGGCCGTGCTGACCGAGCCGAGCATCAGCCCGGCGAAGCCTCCGTGACCACGGCTACCTACCACCAGCATCGTTGCGGTGCGGGCGTAGTCCAGCAATACCTTCGCAGGAATGCCTTCCTGCACGGTGGTGTGCAGCGCGGGCGGTCGATCAGCGCCGAACACATCGTCCAGCGTGGACTGCAACATCTTCTCGGTGTCCCCCGCCGGGTCCCAGTCGCCGGGAACGGCGGCCCAGCCGGCGGTTGCCCAGGTGTAGCTGGACAGCGGCTGCCAGACGGCGACCGCGTGCAACGGGCTACCGGTGGTGTCGGCCATGAAGCGCGCCCATCGCAGTGCCTGAGCCGATGAGGCCGAGCCGTCGACGCCGACCACCACACACTCATGCTGCGCGGGGGCGGCGGTGAGGCCAGCCCCCGGCAGCGGGACGGAGCGATCCGGGCTCATCTAGAGGGCCCAGGTGTTGCGGTGTACGAACGGGATCCGGGCCCACATCTTGCCAAGACCCCAGGTGCTGCCTGCGTAGGTGAGGGCGAGCACGATCAGGACCACCGCGTACAGCAGGTGGTAGTCGACGAGCGGGTTACTGGAACCGCTGGGCGCGCCCTTGCTGGTGTGCTGCGCGAACGGGAACTCGGCGAACCACATCATGGCCAGGATGATCGATCCGGCACCTGCCGCCAGCCGTAGCGCAACGCCGAGGATGACCGCGACGCCGAGTCCGAGCATTCCCAGCATGAACAGCCAGTTCGCCCACCAACTGCCGGCGATCGAATGGAAGGCCGACTGGAACGGTCCGACCTCTACCGAGCTCAGGAAGCCCTTGGTCGGCGATCCGCCGTGGATCCAGGCCTTCGCCGAGGTCGTCGAGTAATGCAGACCGAACGTCTTGTCGAGGAAAGCCCACAGGAAGATGAATCCGGTGGCCACCCGGAGAACGGCCAAGGCCTTTGCTGCAGTCATCGTCAACATTGAGCCGGGGGCTTCAACCAACTCTGACGGGACTACTGGGGTTCGCGTCGGGTTCTGAACGGACATGATGTTCCCTTTCTTCGATTGGGTCACCATGATCATCGCGGGCTGGGGGGCTCGGGACAGGAGGACAACGGCCCCTAGCCAACGGGACCAAAGACCGGGGTTTGGAGCGGAATCAGCCGCGTTCCTCGGCGATCGAGTTACCGCCGTCGACGACGATCGTCTGGCCGGTCAGGTACGAGGCACCGCCGGTACAGAGGAAGGCAATCACCGCCGCCACCTCGTCCGGTCGGGCGCTGCGACCCATCGGTGTGCGCAGGCCCTGCTGGTACTCGTGCGGTGTCTGCGACCCGGTTCCGATCCAGCCGGGCGCGACGACGTTCACGGTGGTACCGGACGGCGCAAGGTCGACCGCCAACGCCTTCGCGAAACCGGTCATGCCGGCTTTGGCGGTGGCATAGATCGGATCGGCCCGCATCGCCATCACCGGACCGGTCACGCTGGAAACCATGACGATCCGGCCGGCCCGCTCGGTCAGCGAGGGCAGGGCGGCCCGGGTGGTCAGGAAGGCGGTGTCGAGGTTGCGACGCAGCCCCCGATGCCATGTTTCCAGGGAGGTGTCGGCCAGCGGGCCGTCCTCGGTCACCGGATCGCTGACGGACGTCATGCCGGCGTTGTTGACCAGGATGTCCAGCCGTCCCCAGCGTTGCACGGCCGAAGCCACCACTTCGGTCGCCTGGTCGGGGTCGGTGAGATCGCCGACGGCGCCGGCAACGTCATGGCCCACGTCGGATAACTCCGCTGCGCGCTGCATTATCCGATCGGTGGTCGCGGTGATGAGCACCGCGGCGCCCAGGCCGGCCAGCGCGGACGCGGCCGCGAAGCCGATCCCGCTGGGGCTACCAGCGCCGGTCACCAGCGCAACCCTGCCGTGCAGGCTGAAAAGTTCCCCGGTGCCGGACCTAACAGATGCAGGGACGGGACCGGGTGCGGGGACAGAACCAGCTTCAGGGGCGATGCTCACCCCGCGAGCTTAGGGTGCCTCAGTTGGCGACCGGCAAACCGAGGGGCGGCTCTGAACCCAGGCTCGGATCCGCTGACCGACCGGCACCGTCCAGCACGGGTTCGGTGCTCGACGCGCCGAGATTCACCGCACCCATCACCGCGATTCCGGTGACGAGCAGCATCGCGCCGAAGGGCAACCCGAAGACTGCATCGGTGAGCCAGTGCTTGGACAGATAGACGCGGGTGAACACCTCGAGCGAGGCGGTGGTGGCCAGACCCGTCCACAGCCCGACTCGCCAAGCCCTGCTCAGCGACGGGATCAGCAGGATCGCAAGCAGCAGGATCATGCCCTCCACAGCGAGGATGCGCGCCACGCCACCGGACGGGAAGGTGCCCAAGGTGGTCGGCGGGTGCCCGCGGTGGACGATCTTGGCCAACGCCTTCTGCTCGTAGCGCTCGAGGAAGAACATGCCGATGATGAACACCGGCGGAATCCACCAGCGGCGCCGATACGCAGCGCAGAGGATTGCGAGCGCGAACAGCGAGATCAGTTCGATCGTCGCGACATTGCCTACGGTAGTCAGCTTTGCGTTCAGCGTTGTGAACTTGCTGGTGGACGGCACGCGCGCGTAGACCCAGTTGAAGACGGGCTTGTCGAGGGGGCCTTGCAGGGCTTTTGCCAGGAAGCCCAGGATCAGTCCGACTACGAAGGTGCCGATCGCACCCAGCACGAGAATTCCCACCGCAGCCTGTGGCCGGCCGAACCTCGCCGCCGCCGACGCGCCCCAGCCGGTCGGACCGCCCCGCAACGACCAACGCTGCCGGTAACCGAGCACCCCGACCGCAATCGGCACCGCCGCGCACACGAGAAATAGAAGATAAAGCAAAGCCATGTGAGTCCCCCCGGGGCACTTCGCGGCGTCAACCGGAACCACATGAATGTACTACTAACGCCGAACACACGACGCCAGAACAGGCGCTGTGCATTTGATGTGCTCCCCGTTTTCGCTATTCCCAGGCGGGCGAGTGCGGCAACGCGTCCGCGGTGTGCCACGCCTCCGGTCCGACGGTGCTGAACCATCGACCCGTGACACTCTCGGCGACGATGCGGACGAAACGAGGTTTCTGGCCGGGCTGCAACGGGTAGAGCGGCAGGGTTTCGGTATCGAGCGGTTCGAAACTGATCAGCGGTTCGAGCTGGCCGTGCACGACGACGCTCCACGCGGTCGAGTCGTCGCGGCCGTCGATCTCGAACGCCACCGGACCTGCGTAGCCTGCGGACAATTTCGTACCCGCAGCGCTACGGAAAACCAGCGTGCCGTGATCGACGACGAACGTCAGCGGAAAGATCTCCGGCGTGCCGTCCACGATCACGGCCAGCCTTCCGAGATCGGTTCCGCGCAGCAGTTCCCAGCATTCATGCACCTGCAGGTGCAGCACTGGGTCCTCCGGTTGTATGCCCATATCTGGATCCTCCCTCTCCTCGTCCCACTCCGACCAGGGTCCAACGGCCCCTGCTCACCTGCGAGTCCCCGCTCAGCTCAACTGCCCGACCAACATCAGCGGACACTCCAGCCGTCCAAGCAGCGCCGCAGGCACCGAGCCGAGTCGCGCCGCGAAACGGTCCGTGCTGTGGTGGCATCCGAGCACCAGCAGCCGGCTTCCCCGGCAGGCTTCGAGCAGGCGCTGGCACGGCTCGCCCTCGGCGGTCCGGACGCGGAAGTCAAGTCGCGGCCAGTCGGTGGCCACCATGTCCGAAAGCTCGGCGAGTTCGGGATCCCCAGCCACGGGATTGACCCGCACGGCGGTGACGGGGTAACCGTGCAGGCTCGCGTACTGGCACGCGAGCCGGAGTGCGAGCCGTCCGGCCCGGCTCGCCGCCAGGCCGACCACCACACCGGCATCGGCCGGCAGCGCTGCGCGCAGTGGCGCTCTCGGCACGATCACCGTCGGGCACTGTGCATGCGCGGCGACCCGGTGGCCGACCGTGCCGAGCATCGACACCACCAGGTCGTCGACGCCGTTGCTGCCCAGTACCAGCAGGTCGCAGTCGCCACTGGCGTCGATGAGGGCTTCGGTGGCACCGGCGTGGCTCAGCCTCGTACGGACCGGCCGGTCGGATTCGGCCTGCACCGGGGCCGCGAGGTCGGTGAGCATCCGGTCAGCGATCCGATCCGCCACCGCGAGGTCGGTCACCGAGCCGGCGGGCGTGTCACGAAAGTCCAAAGAGTGCAGCAACATCAGCTCGCTTCGACGAGCGGCGGCCTCGGCCACCGCCCAACTGAGCGCAGGTTGGGTGCCCGGCAGGTTGTCGACACCGACCACGACACGACGGTTGCTCACCCTCTCAGCATCGTGCCGCTGCCCTGCAAGCGCCAGGGACCTTAGCCCTTACCCCCGATGGATCTCGGCACCGAACACCGCCGCCTGCGTGCGCCGCTCCATTCCGAGCTTGGCGAGCAGACTGGAGACGTAGTTCTTGATGGTCTTCTCGGCAAGGAAGAGCCGTTCGCCGATCTGACGGTTGGTCAGACCCTCGGCGATCAACTCCAGCACCTCGCGCTCGCGTTCGGTCAACGCGGCCAGCTTGTTGTCGCCGGCCGATCCCTGACGGAGGCGCGTCATCACCTGGTCGACGATCTTGGGGTCGATCAGTGATCGACCCATCGCCACCTGGCGCACCGCGTCCACGATGCCCGCCGCACGCACCTCTTTCAAGATGTACCCCGAGGCACCGGCGAGTACCGCGGCGAGCACCGCGTCCTGATCGTCGTAGGAGGTGAGGATCAGGCAGTAGGTGGCCGGCAACGCCGACCGGATGTCACGGCAGACGTCGATGCCGCTGCCGTCCGGGAGCCTGGCGTCGAGGATTGCGACATCAGGCATCACTGC
>JBBQFE010000189.1:0-6075 GCA_038321605.1 Mycobacteriales bacterium
GTCCCCGTCTGCCAGGGGATAGGACGCAGTGACGAGGCCCGAGAGGTCGATACCGCTTCGGGACAGGAACCGCAACGTCTGCGGCCATACTCCGGGCGAACCGATGATTCCCCTGACCTGGAGTTCCTTCGACTGGATCAGCCCGAGCTCGGCCGGAGCCGATCCGCCGACATTGATGCCGATGTACACCAGTCGCGCCTGGAAGCCGGCGACCTGCAGCGCGGTCGCCATGGCCTCCGGCCTACCGCTGGCCTCCAGGACGACCGAGCCGCCGGCACCGTCGGTCGCGTCCATCACCTCGTCGAGGAATGCATCCGACGTCGGGTCGAGCACCTCCGACGCACCCAGACTCAGGGCAAGTTCCCCACGGGCCGCGGACGGTTCCACCACGATGACGCGGGCGCCCCTCGCTGTCGCCGCAGCTACCACGCCGAGCCCGATCGGTCCGGCGCCAAAGAGGATTGCAGTGTCGCTGGCGTCGAGATTGTCGGCGCGGAGAGTCGCGTAGTAGCCGCAACTGAACGGCTCCACCAGCGCGCCCTGAGTCCAGGACAGGTTGTCGGGCAGCCGATGCAGCCAGGACTGTTTGGCGATGAAGAACTCCGCCGCCGCGCCGCTGATGCTGAACCCGAAGTGGTCGGAACCGATCACGCACTCACCGACCACCCGATCTCCGACGCCGAGACCCCTGACCGCCGAGCCGACGCCGACGACCTCCGCCGCCCACTCATGTCCAGGAATGACCGGGAATTCGAACGGGATGATGTAGCGACCTGCCAGCAGGTCGATGTCGCTGTGACAGATCCCTACGCTGCGGCTTGCCAGCAGTACTTCATCCTCTGCGATAACGGGAATCTCGAGTTCGTTGACCGCGCACCGGTTGGCACCGATGAACTGCAGGGCTTTCATGACTCACCTCAGGGAGGGACCGTGGCCGGTGACTGCGCGTCCAGGACACGCACTGTTCACCTATCGTGAACGCTCGCCGCCGACACTGTCAAGGTATCGGACGCGACTGCACCGAATCAGACGTGCGGGTGCAGTACGAACCAGACACCCCGGGCGGGGAAATCGGTCTTGTTGGACAACAGGTGCGGCATCGCGGAGTCGAACCCCAGCGCGTCGCCGGCGCTGACGGTGAACGCCTCGAACCCGACGGTGATCTCGAGTTCGCCCTCGAGCAGGTAGCCGAACTCGGACCCTGCGTGTTGCAACATGCGCTTGTCCGTGGTCGAGGTGGAGTGCGGCGGGTACACGATCTCCATGAAGTCGACATCGGTGCCCGTGGTGGTGGCCAGCTGCTCCCACACCACACCACTGTCCATCTCGAGACGGTGTCGCTCGCCCGGGCGCGTCACCGACAGTCGGGCCAGCGGCTGAACACCGCTCCAGGCATTGGACGGAGAGCCGAGACCGGAACGGCTGATGGGGAAACCGCTGGGCTGCAATTCCGCGCTCTGTGCGGATGATTGTTCGGTCTGCGGTGGTGCTGGATGCTTCACCGGCACGACGTCCTCGACCGAGAAAAGCTCGTCGATCGAGACGTTCAGCAGTTGACTGATGGAGTAGAGCATCGCCACCGACGGTTGGGACTTGCCGTTTTCGATCTGCGACACCCACGACGCCGAGACTCCCAGCTGGCGGGAGACCTCGCGCAGGGACATGCCAGAGGCCTGCCGTACCCGACGCAGGCGAGAACCCAGGTTGCCGACGGACGCGGCCGTCGCGTCCTCTGCAGCAGATCCCGCCATCAGAACCTCCGGGCACGTCACTGGGGAGATGGTTTCTTCCGCTGTAGGTGAACGTTAATCTATGCTTGACGTTACTGTCTAGTATCGGCAGAATCCCGCCCCGACACCTCGTGGCCCGTCGCGGCCCGGTGGCCACCACTCTCAGAGGAGTTCTCCATGGACCGCACTGCGCTCGTAGTCGGCGTGACCGGGATCGCCGGTTACAACACGGCCCAGGCACTTCTCGCCGAAGGCTGGCGGGTGGTTGGCCTGTCGCGATCACCTCGCTACCAGATTCCGGGCGTCGAGCATGTCTACGCCGACGTCCTGGACCCCGAGTCGGTCGAGGCAGCAGTGACCGGCAAGGCTGTGACCCACCTGTTCTTCACCACCTGGTCCAGGCAGGCGACCGAAGCTGACAACCGCCGTGTCAACGGCGCGATGCTCAAGAACACTCTTGATGCGGTCGGTCGCACCACGCGCCTGCAGCACGCTGTGCTGGTAACCGGTCTTAAGCACTACCTGGGCCCATTCGAGGCCTATGCATCCTCGCCCGCCGACACCCCGTTCCGTGAGACGCAGGACCGGCTCACGTTCGAGAACTTCTACTACGACCAAGAAGACATTCTCTTCGCGGCGGCCCAGGCGCAGGGCTTCGGATGGTCGGTACACCGTCCACACACCATGATCGGCTACGCGCTGGGCAACGTGATGAACATGGGCGTCACCCTCGCGGTCTACGGGAGCATCTGCCGGGCCACCGGCAAGCCGTTCACCTTTCCGGGCAGTCCCCAGCAGTACGGTGGCGTCACTGACATCACCGATGCCCGCCTGCTCGGGCGTCACGTCGTGTGGTCGGCCACGGAGCCCGCGGCCCGTAACCAGGCCTACAACACGGTCAACGGCGATGTCTTCCGCTGGCGCCAGATGTGGAGCCGGGTGGCCGAAGGGCTGGGAGTCACAGCTGCGCCGTACGGCGGTGCACCCGATCCGCTCGCCGACCGGATGGATGACGCGGACGAGGTGTGGGCAGGTCTTGTGCGCGAGCACGGACTCGCGGACTTCCGTGCGACCGAGCTCGCCTCGTGGTGGCACACCGATGCGGACCTGGGGCGTGAGGTCGAGACTTTCGCGGACATGTCCAAGAGCCGGGCCTTCGGCTTTCTCGACTACCAGGATTCGTCGCGGTCATTCCTCGATCTGTTCGAGACCCTCCGCGAGCAGAAGATCATTCCGCCCCTGGCCTGAGCGCCCTCCCTCCGTCCCGCCCGCCGCCCAGAGGTTCAGAGGTTCAGAGGTTCAGGGCATCGCGCGGGGCACCGTCGACTCGCGGACGACGAGGTCGGGCTCGAACACGATCTGACGGTGTCGGTGGGTCTTCGGTTCCGACACCTCTTCGATCAGTACCTGGGCGGCGGCCTCGCCGAGTTGCCACCGGGGTTGCCGGACTGAGGTCAGGGGCACAGCGGCGGCCGCGGCGAAGTCGATGTCGTCATAACCCACGATGGCGATTTCGCCGGGCACGGTGATCCGCTGCCGGGTCATCTCCTGAAGCAGCCCGAGCGCCACCAGGTCATTGGCGCAGAACACCGCCGTCGGTCGCTCCTGCTTGGGCATCAGGGCTATCGCCTCACCGATTCGACGCCCCTCGCTCACCTTCAGGGCCGGTATCTCCATGACCAGGATCTGATCCGGGTCCCGTCCGCCGGCCGCCCAGGCCAGATGTGCCCCGCGGAGTCGGTCAGCGACCTGCGCCAGCCGCATCGGCCCACCGACGAAGGCAATGCGGCGATGACCCAGGCTCACCAGATGGGCGACCGCGAGCTGGCCACCGACCACGTCGTCGACCGACACCGAGCACCGATTGCGGCTCGAGCCCCGGTCGACCAGCACGGCCGGCGTGCCGTGCCGACGGATCTCGTCGATGCGGGTCAGCTTCGACGTCACCGGTGTGATCAAAATGCCGTAGGACCGCTGTTCCTGAAGGAGATTCAGGTTTGCGTTCTCGCGGTCGACGTTCTCAGCACTGTTGCACAGCACCACCGAGAGGCCGGCGGCGGAGGCGGCTGATTCGGCGCCGGCGGCCACGTCGGTGAAGAACGGGTTGCCCATGTCGAGCACCACCAACCCGATGGTGCGGCTACGTCCCACCCTGAGCTGACGGGCCGCCTCGTTACGGATGAAGCCGAGTTCGTCGATGGAGGCCAGCACTCGGTCGCGCGTGGCCGGGGAGACCCGCTCGGGTCGATTCAGCACATTGGACACGGTGCCCAGCGAGACGCCTGCATGCCGCGCAACATCGATGACGTTCACCGATGCGGCCACACAACCTCCCCGATTCGTAAAAACGTATCAATCCACATCTTGACACATTCGCCAACATCTCACGGACAGTCTGGGCTCAAATTGCTCGCTGTCAATGGAAACAATGCGGAAACAACCTCTTGACGAGCACAGTGACCCACGCTACATTCCTCGAAATCAATGAAACGTTTCATCTTGAAGGGAGCTGCTGGGTTGTCTGAGGACCGGAACGAGACACCACCGCTCGAGCTGGTGCAGGCGCGCAAGAGCTTCGGCGCCGTGAAGGCTCTGGTCAATGGTTCGGTGTCGCTTCGCGCCGGTGAATCGCACGCCCTGCTCGGCGAGAACGGGGCGGGCAAGTCGACCCTCGTCAAGATTCTTGCCGGCGTTTACCAGCCCGACGGGGGTGAGCTGCTCATCGACGGAAGTCCGGTCGTGCTGAGCGGTCCGGCCGCTTCTCGCGAGGCGGGCATCTCGATCATCTACCAGGAGCCCACGCTCTTTCCAGACCTGACCGTCGCGGAGAACATCTTCATGGGTCGTCAGCCGGTCGGTCGGGGCCGGGTGATCGATCGCGCGGCGATGAACGACGCCGCCAGGGCGGTCTTCGCTCGGCTGGGCGTCGAACTTGACCCGGCCCGGCCGGCTCGCGGCCTGTCGGTGGCCGACCAGCAGCTTGTCGAGATCGCCAAAGCACTTTCGCTCAACGCCAGGGTGCTCGTGATGGACGAGCCGACGGCCGCCCTCACCAACGTCGAGGTCAAGCGACTGTTCGACGTGATGGACACCCTCCGCAGCCAGGGCGCGGCCGTACTGTTCATCTCCCACCGACTGGAAGAGGTGTTCGCCAGCTGCCAGCGGGTGACCATCATGCGGGACGGCGCCTTCGTCCGTACTGCGCTGATCGAAGAACTCACCATCGACGACATCATCCGGTCCATGGTCGGCCGGGACCTGGATTCGTTGTTCCCCAAGACCGAGACGGTGCCCGGCGAGGTCGTGCTCGAGGTCGACAACCTCTGCAGTGAGAACGTCTTCTACGACATCTCGTTCTCGGTCCGACGCGGTGAGGTGGTCGCGCTCGCCGGTCTGGTCGGCGCCGGTCGCAGCGAGGTCGCCCGGGCGATCTTCGGCATCGACAAGCGCACCTCGGGTTCGGTGCGGATGAACGGTGCGGATCTGCCCGCCCATTCACCCCAGGCCGCGATGGCGGCCGGCATCGCGCTGGTTCCGGAGGACCGCCGTCAGCAGGGCCTGGTGATGGACCTCGGTATCGACCAGAATGTCGCGCTGGCCTCAATGCGCCGCCTCAGTCACCTCGGCCTGATCAGGAGGGTCAGCGAGCGCAACCTCGCCGCCACCTGGGCCGAACGGCTGCAGTTGAAGTTCGGCCGGATGAAGAACCCGGTATCGACCTTGTCCGGGGGGAACCAGCAGAAGGTGGTGCTCGGAAAGTGGCTGGCGCGCGGGCCTTCCCTGCTCATCATCGACGAGCCGACCCGCGGGATCGACGTCGGCACCAAGGCCGAGGTGCACCGCATCCTCGACGGCCTGGTCGCTGAAGGCATGGCGATCCTGATGATCTCCTCCGAACTGCCAGAAGTACTGGGCATGGCTGACCGGGTTCTGGTGCTGCACGAGGGCCGGATGACCGCACAGCTGTCACGGGCCGAAGCAGACGAGGACTCGGTCATGCGGGCCGCCTCGGGACTGAGCCCGGTGTCGGCATGAGCACCGTCACCGCGGCCCCCCGCAACCCGGCGCCCCGAGGTTCGGCCCCGCGCGGCTCGGCGGCGCGTACCAGCCTGTCGTCGCTGCTGCGCGCCCGCGAACTGGGTATCGGCCTGGCCATCGTCATCGTCTTCCTGGTGGCCGTGGTGAAGAACCATGCGTTCGCCAACTCCAGCAGCATCCAGCAGCTGCTCACCGGCGCCGCCCTCATTGCGCTGCTGGGCGTGGGCGAAACCCTCGTGATCATCACCCGCAACGTCGACCTCTCGGTCGGTTCGGTGGTCGGCATCTCCGCCTACGTCGTGGGCAT
>JBBQFE010000190.1:0-6063 GCA_038321605.1 Mycobacteriales bacterium
GATCTCCATGTTGTCCAGGATCTTCGACAACGACAGGGCCGCCACGCTGGCCAGCCAGAACGGCGGCAGGAAGCCCAGGTAGGCAAGCCCTCGACCGGCGACCTCGAAGCCACGTTGAGCCTTGATGACCCGGTACAGGTAGTCGCGGTCAGCCGCTCCGAGGTCATCGACGACCCTGCGGCGGATCGCATCCAATTCGGCGCCGAGCTCGCTGATCTGCTCCTCGGTGAGGGCAATGTGCGGGGTGTGCTTGTCGCTCATGGTGTTTCTCCCATGGTGGTAGGGGTGGCTCGCTGCAGTCAGAGAGCGATGGCTACGTCGCCGACCGGCGCGGAGATGCAGAGCTGGATCTCGGTGTCCGGATCGGTTTCAAGCTCGCCGGTGAGCAGATTCCGGGTACACCCGTTGGTCTTGACGGTGGTGCAGGTGAAGCAGATGCCCATCCGGCAGCCGTACGCCGGCGTGAGTCCGGCGGCCTCAGCCTGTTGGAGCAGGCTGGAGCCGTCGTTGGGCGCGGTGATTCGCGACTCGGTGAAGCTGACGGCACCTTCTGCTTCGCCGGTCCGAGCGCGGCTGACCGGTGCGGTGAACTCCTCGGTGTGCAGCCGCGAGACGGCGCCCACCGCGGAATAGCACTGTCGTACCGAGTCCATCAGCCCCGGTGGACCGCACAGGTAGGTCTGGGCGCCGGCGAACCAGGGCGCCACGGCGTGCAGGTGCGCGGGCGTGAATCGGCCCGAGAGATCTCCGGCGGTGGTGCCGGTGAAGGCTCGCACGATGCGGACGTTCGAGTGCTTCGCTGCCAGCCGGGCAAGCTCGCCAGCGTGCACCAGGGTGTGCTGGCCGGTGGTGTAATGCACGAAGACAACTTCTCCGCGGTAGTCCTCATCGCACAGTGTCCGCAGCATGGCGAGCACCGGCGTGATGCCGCTGCCGCCGCTGATCAGAACCACTCGCTCCGGCCGGGCATCGGGCAGGCAGAACCCGCCCTGAGCCTGCGAGAGTCCCACCACCGTGCCGACCTGTGCTGCCGCGTAAAGGTGCTGGGAGACCAGCCCGTTCGGGTGCGCCTTGATCGTCAGCTCGAACTGGCCGTCGTCGCGGTACTGCGAGGAACAGGGTGAATAGCACCGACGTTGCCTGACGCCGTCGATGTCGAGTGCCAGCTCGACGAACTGGCCGGCTACGAATCCCTGCCACTGACGGGTGGGCCGAAGCGTGATCGCAAGAGACTCCGGGGTTGCCTGACGAACATCGGTGATCTTCGCCCGAAGCTCACGCACGGTGAGTGCCGGGTTGACGAGCTCGAGGTAGCGGTCGACGCCATGCGGCGTGGCCAGCGCCTGCAGCAGGGCCAGCGGGGAGCGGAACGCCGTGCGTGCCGGTCTGAGAACGGTGGTCACGGTTACCTCCTCTTTCAGTGCACATTCGTACACTGAACAATGCTCACTGGCGTCCGCGCATCTGTCAACTCAGAACCTTGCCCCCCCGCTGTGATCAGTGCCGCTTGGTCTGAACGCGTGATCCTGCCGTCGCATCCAGCTGACGGTCACCCTGAGAGATGGGTCGATTCCGGAGACAGAACGGGTGTACGGGCGTACTCTGACGCACATGCCCAGCCGTGCGGTACCTGCCAGAACGATGTCCGTCAGACCGGTGCCCCTCTCAGCTGCCCGTCACTCGCCGCAGAGCCGCGCCGAGCGCAAGGAGCGGACGCGTCAGGCGCTGATCACCGGAACGCTCCGGCTCTTGGACGGCAGAAGCCTGGCCAGCCTCAGTCTCCGCGAGGTATCCCGCGAGGCCGGCATCGTGCCCACGGCGTTCTACCGCCATTTCGAATCCATGGACGAGCTGGGTGTTGCGCTGGTGGAGGAGTGCACGCGCACCCTGCGCCACCTGATCCGCGATGCCCGGCGCGATCCGTCCGATGACCCGATCGCCGGCACGGTGGCGATCCTGGCGCGCTACGTGCGTGAGCACGGCCCCGACTTCCGCTTTCTGATCCGGGAGCGGGCCGGCGGGATGCCCGCGGTGGTTCGTGCGATCGCGACCGCTCTGAAGCTGTTCACCAACGAGCTCACCATCGACCTGGCGAGGATGCCGGGATTGCACTCCTGGTCCGGCGCAGATCTGGAGATGGCAGCGGATCTGATGGTCGGTGCGATGTTGCAGACGATTCAGGCTCTCGCCGAGCTCGATCCGCGTTGGGCAGGCGACGAGGCCGACGTGATCAACCGGGCGGAGCGGCAGCTCAGGCTGATCGCCCTGGGCATGGCCGGCTGGCAGCAGAGCACCGACGGTGCGAAGGCATGAGCAGCGTCCACTCGAAGGCACCGGCCGCCGTGACGACTCCCCCGGAACCGCCGGGACCGCGACTGCCGGTGTGGCTGCAAACCGTCCTCTTCGCGCGGGCCCGGCACCGGATGTTGCCGGTCCTGCGCCGCCGCTACGGCGATGTCTTCACGGTCAGGATCGCACCGCATCGTCGGCGAATGGTGATGATCAGCGCTCCCCAGGACCTGCGGACCGTGTTCGCGGGCTCGTCCGCTGTCTTCCACGCCGGTGAGGGCAACGCCATCCTCGGCCCGATCATGGGCGAGCACTCGGTGCTGCTACTCGACGAGGCAGAGCATCTTCGGGTACGTCAACTGCTGATGCCGGCATTCCACGGCTCAGCGCTCAGAGGCTACCGAAACCTCATCATCGACCTGACCCGGGCAGAAGTTCAGCGCTGGCCACTCGGCACCAACTTCTCGATGCACGAAAGGATGCAGGCGCTGACGCTGGAAATCATCCTTCAGGTGGTTTTCGGTGTCACCGACGAATCCCGGCTGATGCGTCTTCGTCCGGTTGTCAGCCGGGTTGTCGACACCAGCCCGATCATCATGGTCGGATGGTTCTACCCGCGCCTGCGGCGGATCTGGCCCTGGCGGCAGTTCGGCGATATCAAGCAACAGTTCGACGAGCTGCTCTACGCCGAGATCGCGCAGCGACGGCTGGCGCCGGATCTGGCGGAGCGAACCGATGTGCTGTCGATGCTGTTGTTGGCCGGAGCGGCCGACAGCCAAGGCCTTTCGGACGCCGAGATCCGCGACAACCTGGTCACGCTGTTACTGGCCGGACACGAGACCACAGCCACCGCACTCGCTTGGGCCTTTCACGACATCGCTCGGCTGCCCGCCGTCCAACGCGAGACACAGCGAGCCGCCGATGACGGTGACGCCGGCTACTTCGAAGCGGTGGCCAAGGAGTCGCTACGCCTGCACCCGGTCATCTACGAGGTCGCGCGCCGAGTCACCGAGCCGGTGGACATCGGGGGTTTCCGGGTCCGAGCGGGTGCGACCATCATGCCGACCATCGGACTCGTGCAGAGCGACGGGGCCCACCATCCGGATCCCACACAGTTCGATCCCCAGCGGTTCCTGGGCGCACAACCCGCACCCAACACCTGGATTCCCTTCGGCGGCGGGGTTCGCCGCTGCCTGGGTGCCGGCTTCGCGCTCATGGAGGCCGGGGCCGTGCTGGACGAGGTAAGCCGACGATTCGACCTGCATCCGGACCGCGACAGTCCCGAGCGGGCCCAATCGCGCAACATCACCCTCGCGCCCGCCCGAGGTGCGCGGCTCTCGGTCACGCCTCGCGATCAGCCAGAGGTGAGGGACTGCCCGGTGACCTCGGAATAGACCGGCGTCGCGACCAGCGGCGCAGGTGCCGGGTCGCGACGGATCATGACCACCGTTCGATCGTCGTCATGCACCGTCGGCACCCGCTCGATGACATGGCTGGCGGCACCCTGCCAGCTGTTGCGCGCCGCGAGTAGTTCTACCGCGTCCTTCAAGCGCTGAGTGCCCGCGTCGATGTCGCGGGTGCGGTCCTCGACCACCCCGTCGGTGTAGAGAAAGAGCGCTTCGCCCGGTTGCAGGGCATCGAAGTCCGCGGTGCCGGTAAGGGTGGGCAGCACGCCGAGCACCGTTCCCGACGCAGACGAGGTGCGCCACGGCGGAGTCTGCCTGGGGCGAAAGTGCACCGCCGGCGGATGCCCGGCCACCCGGACCTCGTACTTACCGGTGCTCAGGTTCACGCGCACGTAGATCGCCGAGGCGAAGCCCAACGACCACTGCTGCCGCGACAGGTAGTCGTTCGCCGCGGTCAGAAAGACATCAGGCTCCACCGAGCCCAGCAGACCTCCGACCGCCCCGGACAACAACAACGCCCTGGGGCCGGCCGCGATACCGTTGCCGGAAACGTCTATCACCGCCAAGTGCAGGATCTGCTCGCCGCCCTGGTCCACCAGCCGGTTCGAGACGAAGTCGCCCGCGATGGCCGCCCCGTCCGCGGGTCGCTGTTGGATCTCCACGATCCACCCGGCGGGGACGTCGGGCAATTGAGCCTGCACCAGCAGCCGGTCCCGGATGAGGCTGATGACCTTCTCGGCGCTCATCTGCCGCAATCCCAGACGATCCCGCCGACGCGCCTGGATGATGGCCACCAGCAGTGCCACCCCGATCATCACGAACCCGGACACCGACAGCTGGGATGGGTGCAGCCCGTGCACCTTGAACACGATCGCAAGGCACGCGACGATGGCCGCGGCGAGGATCCACATCGCCCGGCTGGACAGAATCAGTGATGCAACGACAATCACGACGATCATCGAGGCCGCGACCTTGATCTGGCGGTTGTTGTCGGCAATCGACCAAGCGGTGCCGCCGATGAGGACGACGAGGCACAGCAGCAGCTCCATCCGCTCGGTCGGGCGTTCCCGCCGCGGACGGAGCCGACGCAGTCTGTTGCGAAGAGATGCGGTCACCATGTCCAGCCCAACGTACGGGAAACCGGGAATCTACGAGGCGCACAACGGTATCGAACCGCTATCAATACTGTTGACAATGCAGGTCATTCCGGTCACCGCTGGGCACCGATGTGGTTGGTGCAGCTGGCGGTGTGGTTGGCGCAGCTGGCCGCTGTGGTCGGCGCAGCTGGCCGCTGTGGTTGGCGCAGCTGGCCGCTGTGGTCGGCGCAGCTGGCCGCGGCGACACCGGTGCGGCACCATGGGGGCATGACGTCCACGCCGACCAGCGGTCCCCGCCGGCGGCGACGGGGCAAGCGACCGGGCGGTCACCAGGCCGCTGGTCACCAGGCCGCTGGTCAACCTGCCGCAGGTCAATCTGCCGCAGGTCAATCTGCCGCTGGTCAATCTGCCGCTGGTGATCGGGGCGCAGGTGAACGGGGCGCCGGGGACCGCGCCGCAGGTGAACGTTCCGCAGGTGAACGTGCTGACGGACGCCAGCAGCCTCCGGGCAAATCTGCCGAGGTGGACGCCGCGCCGACTGTCGGCTCAACCCAGTCGGCTCGCCAGTCCAAGAGCAGGCAACGCCAGGGCGAGCAGGACGCGGGACGGGACACCGATCGGCACTGGCGCGACCTCACCGCCAACTCGCCCTCGCAGGTCGGCGTCGGGGGCGCGCTGCGGGCCCGCGACGTCGCACGTCCGGGTCCTGAAGAGATCGCAGCCGCTGAGCGTGACGTTGTGCTGGTGCGGCGCCAGTGGCAGCCCACCGAGGAACTCAACCAGCGTCCGCGCTGAATCCCGAGCTACCGGCCCTCAGGCGGGCTGGGCGGCTGACAGCTGAACGCGCCGAGCACCTCAACCGGGAAACTCAACCGGGAAACTCAGCCGGGCAGGATCCCGGACTGCTCGTACGCGGTCAGCATGTCGATGCGGCGGATGTGCCGTGGATCCTGGCTGAAAGGCGTGTTGACGAAGGTGTCAATGATCGCCGTGGCCTCGTCCTCGCTGTGCATTCGCGCTCCGATGCCGGCGACGTTCGCGTCGTTGTGTTCACGTGCGAGCTGGGCGGTCTCGAGGTTGTACACCAGCGCAGCACGGGCACCACGAACCTTGTTCGCCGCGATCTGCTCGCCGTTGCCCGAGCCACCGATCACGACGCCGAGGCTGCCCGGGTCGTCGACCACACGGACTGCGGTGGCTACGCAGTGCGGTGGGTAGTCATCGCCGGCTACATACTCAGCCGGTCCGCAGTCGACAGCCTCGTGGCCGGC
>JBBQFE010000191.1:0-6047 GCA_038321605.1 Mycobacteriales bacterium
AGGGACCCGGGTGACGGGTCCCTGGTGGTGTCAGCGTTCCTTACGGGTGCAGCAGCACCTTGGTCCAGCCTTCTTCACGGTTGTCGAAGTGCTCGTAGCCCGCTGCCGCCTCGTCCAGGTTCAGCTCGTGCGAGACGATGAGGCCGGGGTTAAGCACATCGCGGTGGATGAGGTTACGGAGCTCGCGGTTGTACCTCTTCACGTTTGCCTGTCCGGTGGCCATGGACTGTCCCTTGAAGAAGAACGTGCCGAAGTCGAAGGCGAACTGGCCCTTCTTGGCCGGCTCATCGGCCGCCTGCGGATCTTCGGGAACGAACACCCCGACCACGCCGATGCGGCCAGTGGGACGAACGGCTGCGATCAGATTGTTGATCGTCAGGCCGGGAATCTCAGAACCGTGATGGTCGTGCGCCTGGTAGCCGACAGCCTCTACGCCCTTGTCGGCACCTTCGCCTCGGGTGCTCTCGAGCACCTGCGCCACCGCGTCGCCGGCACTGTCATCGATCGGGGTGGCTCCGATCGCCTCGGCGAGCCGCAGGCGGTCGGGCTGCCGGTCGACCACGAAGATCTGGTCCGCACCGCGCAGCCGCGCGGACATCGCGGCCATCAGTCCGACCGGTCCGGCGCCGTAGATGACCACGGATTCCCCGATCCCGACGTCCGCTAGCTCAGTGCCGTGGTAGCCAGTCGGCAGCACATCGGAGAGCATCACGTAATCGCGCTGCTTCTCCTCGGCATCCTCCGGCAGCACCAGGGCGTTCCAGTCTGCGTAAGGGACGCGGAGCAGTTCGGCCTGTCCACCGTTGTAAGGGCCCATGTCGGCGTAGCCGTAGGCCGCACCGGCGTTGCCCGGATTGGCGGTGAGGCAGAAGCCGGTCTTGCCCGCCGCACAGTTCTTGCAGAAACCGCAACCGATGTTGAACGGCAGTACTACCCAGTCGCCGACCTTGATTCTGTCGACGCCGTCGCCGACCTCGATGACCTGACCCATGTTCTCGTGGCCGAGAACTTTGCCGACCTCGACGTCGGTCCGGCCTTCGTACATGTGCAGGTCACTGCCGCAGATGTTGGTGGTGGTGATACGCACCAGGGCATCGGTGGGACGCTCGATCCGAGCGTCGGGCACCTCATCGACGGAGACATTCTTCGGGCCGTGATAGACAAGCGCGCGCATGCGTGATCCTTCCAGGATCTAGAAGAGTCCGTACCCCAGGAAGATCACCTCGGCGCGCCACTGATGGATGCGCCAGCTCTTGAGGTTCAACACGGTGAAGGGATACAGCCGGCGGGCGCGTGGGTTCAGCGCCGCCAGGGACTCTGCTTCGAGAGTACGACAGTTGCGGCCCCTTGCCCGCACGAGCAGGCGGGACTGGTCGAGACGGGACTGTCGAGGCGGGACTGATTGAGACTGTGGCGGCAAATGCGGCGGGGTCGTATGGTCGGGCCATGACTGATGGTGAGAACAACGACGCTACCGACCCGGCGGAGAAGCTGGCGACCGCCATAGAGCAGGACCGCGAAGCTGAGGGCGAGTCGGCGGTTGAGCCTGCCACCCTGGACGAGGCCGTGAGTAACCCTGACCAGAAGGACGTCACCTAGCTCGTTCGGCCGCGATTCCAGCCGCGTATTTCGGCTCACCGCAGCCAGCGACGTCCGGCAGGTCAGGCGGTGGGAGGAGCCGCGATGAGGATGGATCCCGACGCGGCGCGACAGCGATTGGCCTCGCACCTTCACGGAGTGCTGTGCACGATGCATCCGACGCGCGGTCCCGATCCTCAACCCGTCGTCTACGCCATGAGCGACAATGGACACATCGGCGTGGCTATCGACAGCGTCAAGCCCAAGGCGTCGACGCGCCTCAGGCGCGAGGACAACCTGGCCGCCGATCCACGCGGCACCCTGCTGATCGAGCACTGGGAGACCGAGGACTGGTCACGTCTGTGGTGGGTGCGGGCCGACCTCCGGCATGTGGCAGACCCGTCACCGGCCCTGACCGAGGATCTCACCGAGCGGCTCGCCAACACGTTGCCGCAGTACGCCGACCGCCCCTTTCACCGGGTGCTGGTCTGCCGCGTGGTGGCAGTGACGGGATGGTCCGCGAGTGAACAGTGACGCCCGGGTCAGCTCGCGTTCACCTTCGGCATGATCTCTTCGTTCAGGCGCTTGAGGTCGTCCATCGTCTTCGATGTCGGCACGTCCCGGAACGGGGGCCACAGCAGCTGCATCGTCATGCCGGCCTCCTTGTACCGCTTGAGCATGTCCTCGATCTGCTGGGCATTCCCGGCCAGCAGGTTGCTGCCCTTGCCCGCCGCGGTCTGATCTATCGCCTCGTCTGTGATGACGAACCAGATCATGCTGCACATGTCGAAACCATCGGGAAAGGTCCGGCCGAGCTCGTTCAGCTCCCGTTCCATCTCGCCCTTCCAGCGCCTGATGTCCTCCGGGGAGTCCTGGATGACGATCCAGCCCTGCAGGCCGTACTTGGCGATCCGCTTGGCCGAGCGCTTCGGTCCTTCAGACCGGAGAAGTAGATCGGCGGCCCGGGCTTCTGGATCGGCTTGTGCCCGAAGCCGCACGGTTCCGCACGCACGGCCCGCGGCCGCCGCCTCGATCTGACCGTGGCCGTGTCGCCGATCCGGGACACGGGCGGCACGCCGCGAGCACTGTCGGTGAACGTCCTCGACGTCACCGGCCGCCGCGCGGCCGAGCGGGAGCGGCGCCGGCGGGCGGCAGCCGAGTTGGCGCGCCAAGCCGCCGAAGCCGCCAACCTGGCCAAGACCGACTTCATCTCTGCGCTGAGCCATGAGTTGCGCACCCCGTTGCAGGCCATCACCGGCTTCACCGAGCTGTTCGGCACACTCGACCTGGGCGGCCAGCGGCGTGCGGCAGCGCTGAGCCACATCACCGAGGCCGCCGATCACATCCTCACGATGGTCAACGACGTGTTGGATGTCGCTCGCATCGAGGCGCGTGCGCTGCCACTCACCGTTACGGGTGTCGAGGTGCGTCCGGTGGTGGACAGCGTTCTCGCCATGATGGAACCGTTGGCCGCGGCCGAACGCGTTACCCTCCGCATGACTGCGCCGCCCGGGGCCGCCCGGGTGCTGGCCGAGGAGCGCCGCTTCAGGCAGGTGCTGCTCAACCTGGTGACGAACCCGGTCCGCTACAACCGTGCCGGCGGCACCGTCGACATCGGCTGGAGCGCGCAGGACGGGCAGGTCAGGATCACGGTGAGCGACACCGGGCCGGGTATCGGCGCCGAGCACCTCGATCGAGTCTTCACGCCGTTCGACCGGCTCGGTCGAGACTCCGAGGAGGGCGTCGGACTCGGGCTCCCACTTGCGCGCGGTCTCACCGTGGCCATGGAAGGAACGCTCGACGTGCGCAGCCAGATCGGCCACGGCACCACGGTGACCATGATGTTGCCGCAGGCAGAGCTGCGGGCCATGCAAGACTATTGAGCATGGCGTTGGCTCGACTGCGATCTGTTGTCCTGGACTGCCCCGACCCTCGGGCGCTGGCCGGGTTCTATCGAGGTGTCGTCGGCGGCGAGATCACCTCGGCTGAGGAGGACTGGGTAGTCCTCACCGTCGATGGCCTGCGACTGGCGTTCCAGCAGGCTGACGACTTCGCGCCGCCGACCTGGCCTACGGGTGAGCGGCCGCAACAGTTCCACCTCGACGTGACCGTCACCAACGTCGACACGGTGGAGCCCGCAGTGCTTGCGCTCGGAGCGACGAGGCACGCGGTGCAGCCGGGCGAGGTGGCAGGCGACACGTTCCGGGTGTACCTCGATCCCGCCGGCCACCCGTTCTGCCTCTGCTGGGACTGAGCTTGTGCGTTGCGCCCTGCGCGAGGGAGCGCCGTTATGCGGACAGGCTGAACGGTGGGTATTGGTCGGTCACCAGCAGTAGCGCGTAGGCCGTCACCCGGTTGTGCCATCGGAGCACGCCCTGCACGAAGTCGAAGATGCCGCGCGGGTACCTCCCGGTGAACAGGATCGCGAACCACGCGACCACCACCATCACGATCCCGGCGAGATACAGAAAGACGAGCGCGATGACGTGGGGTATGGCCAGGAACCACTTGACCAAGGGCAGCCACCGATTCAAATCACGTTTCACGTCGGGGTATTCGTAGTCGAGGTGAACTGACTGGTGCTCATCGGTGGACGGGTACCGGTCGTCCATCAGGGCCAGGTAGACGCCGACCCGGTTCGTGAACCGCTGCAGCTCGAGGTTCCAGTCGAACCACCAGCGCGGGTACTTCTGGCGGAACACGATCATCAGCAGCGGGCCGAGGACCAGCAGGCCGCCTGCGACCTCCGAGGCTCGGCCACCCGAGCTCCCCTGCCAGGTTCCCCCCGACACCACGCCGAGCACTATCGCGATCGGGATCACGACGACGATGCGGAAGGCCGTGGTCAGCCGATTCAGCGGGCGATCTGGGTAGTCGACCGAGAATTGAACCGGATAGCTTGTCGTCGGTTGCATCTCGACGTCCTTCCGTATCACTTGATGAGCCGCCGTTTGTGCGATGGTTCGCATGGGTCCGGCGGAGAAATGTCCCGTCTCAGGGTGCGGACCTGCCTCGGCGGCACGTAGAGGCGTTGGTCCCGATCAGGTGTTGCATCCTGACGTCGAACAGATTTTGCGCGGGACGGTTGGGTCTGGACGCAGTGCGCGATCGGCCGGGATAGTGGACCTGTGAGAAGCCCATGACCTCCGGACCTGGCCCCCGCCCTGCGCGGCGACCACGTCTCGTCGGTCGTGAAGCCGAACTTCAAGTCCTGTCCAGACGGATCGACGAGATTCGCTCCGGCGGCTGGGCACTGGGCCTGCGCGGCGATGCTGGGGTGGGCAAGAGCGCGTTACTGGCCGGGGCGGCCGAGTATGCCCTCGATGCCGGCTTCACCGTTCTCATCGCCAGGGGGCGTGAGGCCGAGACTCATCTGCCCTTCGCGGGATTGCACCAGTTGCTCCATCCATTGCTGCCCCAGATCGCCGCCCTTCCCGTCCGGCAGCGGGAGGCCCTGCTCGCCTGCTTCGCGATGAGCGATTCCGTCGAGGTCAATCCCTTCTTCGCCTACCTTGCCGTCCTCGAGCTGCTCGTCCATCTCGGCGTCCAAGCCCCGGTGCTGATATGCGTCGACGACCTCAATTGGATGGACGAGCCGTCGACGAGGGCCCTCGCGTTCGTGGCCCGTCGGATCGCGGACGAACCCGTCTCCATACTGTGCACCGCCCGCCGTGGAGCGTCAGGTTTCGTCGACGACTGGGCCGCCCCCTGGATGGACGTCGCGATCCTGGACGCGGCCGGATCGTCGGCGCTGCTGCAGTCTCGGGCACCGCGCCTGTCCGCGAGCATGCAGCAGCGGGTGGTTCGACAGGCGGGCGGCAATCCACTGGCCATTCTCGAATTCGCCACAGCAATGGAGTCGGGCCTGCACACGGTGGCTCCGCCGCATGAAGATTTGCCGATGACCCTACGGTTGGAGCGCACGTTCGTGGCGCAGGCGGAAGGTCTCGATGCCACCGCACGTGCAGTGCTGGACCTGGCGGCACTGGACGACGGCGACGAGCTGGCGGACGTTCTGGGCGCCGTGGCAGTCGTGCAGGGTGCACCGATCGACGTCGCGGCGATTCAGCCGGCTCTCGATCTCGGACTGCTGAAGGTCGCGGGCGAGAAGTACCAGATCGGGCACCCGCTCGTTGGCTCCGCGCTGCGGCAGGCCATGGCACCGTCTGTACGGCGCAGGATGCACGGGGCGCTTGGGCAGGTCCTGTCCGGGCGGCCTGATCGTGCGATCTGGCACCGTGCGTTGGCAGCACCGCAACCCGACGAGCAGCTCGCCTCCGAACTCGAAGGCGCTGCGATCGCTGCGCGCCGACGAGGTGGTGCGTCCACGGCGTTCGGGTGGTTCGAGCGAGCTGCCGAACTCACGCCCGAGCCGGACGCGCGTGCGGCGCGCCTGCTCAGCGCGGCCGAAGTAGGCTACGAGCTCGGCCTTCACACCGAGGTCGAGCGAATCAGGACGAAGCTCGACT
>JBBQFE010000192.1:0-5995 GCA_038321605.1 Mycobacteriales bacterium
GAGAGCAGTTCGGTGTCACCTGCCTGGATGCCGGCCGGGGCCACCACCGACGGGGCGGCGCTGGCCGCCGCGTAGGAGTGGCTGGTCGCGACGTAGGAGATCGGCGCCACCGCGGGAGCGGTGACCGAGACGCTGCCGTTCCAGGCACTGCTCGAACCGCCCCGGTTGTCGGTGACCACGAGGGTCACCGGGTAGGTGCCGGTGCCCGCGTAGCTGTGGCTGGTGGTCGGGGTGGTGGTGGTGCTGGTCGTACCGTCCCCGAAGGTCCAGGCGTACGAGGCGATCGTGCCGTCCGGGTCGTTGGAGTTCGTGCCGTTGAACGTGCAGTTCAGGTTCGTGCAGCTCGAGGTGGCACTCGCGGTCGGCAGCTGGTTGGGCAGGGTGGGCGTGCCGTAGGCGAACAGGCTGCGCGCCCGCCAGTCGTTGCCGTCCACACCCGGGCCGCTGACGACCGTGTCAGCGCCGCTGACCACACCTGCGGCGAAGGACACCGTGTGCAGGGTGCCGTCGGCGCGGTTGGCGTAGTACAGCGTGTTGCCCGACAGGAACTCACCGGCGGTGTTGCTGAAGTTGCCGCCGCTGGCGGTGTACTGGGTGCCGCCGATGATGCCGCTGTCGGGTGAGAACCAGCGGTAGAACAGCGAGGACTGTCCCAGCAGCGAGTAGTACATCCGGCCGTTGTTGTAGAACGCGCCGGTCACGCTGTTGAGCTGGCCGTAGTAGTCGGTGACGACCCCGCGGTACGTCTGGCCGGAGCCGGTGTCGACGGTGCTCCAGTTCGGGTCGTTGTACGGGTCGATCGCGGTGCTGGCGCCGATGCTGGTGCCACTGAGCGGTGCCTTGTAGAAGGTGCCGTCGTTCTTGCCGTAGAACAGCGTGTTGCCGACGGCGAAGGCGCCACGGGTGGTGGACCAGGCGATGCCGGTATTGGGCACGGTGGTGAGGGCGCCGATGGTGCTGCCGCTGTACGCGCGGTAGGCCAGATCATCGACACCACCCGGTGCAGGCGCCGGCGGCGGGCCGGCCTTGACGATCTCGATGCCGTTGATCAGCGGGTTCTCGGTGATCGCGGTGAGGTCGATCGTCACGTTGCCCGGGCTGGTCACGGTGTAGGACTTCATGGTGCCGGTCTGGTCACCGACATCGGCGACGATGTCGTAGCTGGGCTGCACGGTGGTGCCGTCGATGCCGATGTTGAACACCCGCTGGCCGACGCCGCTGGTTCCGCTGTAGCGGTTGGCGAAGAACAGGTTCACGTTGACCTGGGTGCCGGCGGTGACCGGGAAGCTCCAGTGCTGCTCGCCCCAGCGCTCGGAGTCGAACAACTGGCTGGGAGCGTAGGCCGGCAGAGCTGCCGAGCGAGCCGCGCTCGGGCTGTAGCCGGCGGTGTTGCTGGAGTTGAGCCGGTAGACCGCAGCAGGAGCGGAGTCGCTGTCGTCAGCGATCCAGTCCGGGCCGTTGTCCATCGCGGCGACTGCCGGACCGGCAGCGTCCACCCGGTAGAGCACGTTGGTGTTGTTCGAGGTGGCGAGTGGGCCGGCCAGGAAGATGTTGGACGGCAGGCTCTGGGTGGCGGTCGAGGCCGGCACATAGCCGCCGGCCAACGGGAAGTAGCCGAGCTTCTTGTTGTGGTACTGGTACTTGTTGCCGAAGTAGTCGGTGTCTGACCCGACGTAGAGGCCGGTGGTCGAGGCGAACAACGCCCAGGCCCCTGATCCACGCGGGTTACGACCGGGGTTCCAGGTCAGCGGGATGCCGCTGTTCGGGTCCAGTGCGACCAGGCCCGGACGCGGGACCGCGCCGGCACCGGGGGAGTCGTAGGAGTTGGGGTTGTTCATCCAGCGCATGTGACCGCCGGCGTAGACCGCGGTGCCGGTGACGGCGATGGACAGGATCGTGTCGTTTCCGGTGTAGTCGACCCAGGTCGGCTGGACGTTGGTGCCGGTCGCGCCGGTCTCCCAGCGGGTGACGCTGTCACACAGCGACCGCGACCCGTCGATGTTGGTGCCGCTCGCGCCGGTGGCACCGACTGCGAAGTAGGAACCGTCCGGGGAGAAATTGACGTCACGCATGTAGGTGTCGAAGGCGCCTGACGCACAAGCGGCGGTGTAGCCGAGGGTGTTCCAGGTGAGGTCGATCGCCGCGCTGCTGCCCGACAGGTCGACCTTGACGATCTGGTCGTAGTTCAGGCCGTTGGCGTGCTTGAAGTTACCGATGATGACCATGGTCTTGCCGTCCGGCGAGATGTCCATCGCCCGGGGGCCGACCGCACCGTTCGCGCCAGTGCCGTTGTAGTTGTGGTGATCGGTGAGCTGCACGTTCATGAACGGGTCGAGCGCACCGGTGTTCTGGTTGAGCGACACGATCCCGCCGTGCGCGACACCTGCGGCGGTGGTGAAGGTGCCCGCCAGGTAGAGGCGACCGCCCGCGAGCCGGACCGTGTAGCCGGCGCCGTTGACTGCGGCGGGCTTCCAACCGCTGACGATCGCGCCGGTCACGGTGTTGAGCAGCACGACCGCCTTGGACTTGACGCCGTTGACGTTGTTGAACAGACCCGCCAGGTAGGCGGTGTCGGTGCTCGGGCCGGGCACGATGCTTTCGACCACGCCGTCGACCTGCGGCACGAAGCCGGTGTCGATGGCTCCGGTCGCGGTGTTGAACGCCATCACGTAGTTGCGCGTGACGTTGTTCGTGGTGCCGTGCGGCGCAACCGTCGTGAAGCTGCCACCGACGAGCGTGCGGCTGCCCACCTGGTTGATGGCGTAGACGATGCCGTCCTGGAAGTCGGGTGTGTACGAGGCCGCTGCTGCGCTGACCACCTGGTTCTGGGCGGCGGCGGCGTGGGCACTGGTACTGATCACACCCTGTAACGATGCTGCGGTAGTCAACGACACGGCCGCAATCAGGTACGACCGAATGCGCTTGCTGGTAATCACATGCTCCCCCGAATGCCCGCAGGCATCACGCGCGACTCCCCAAGCCGCGCTATTGAGGGAGATGGTCCGACATAAGGTCCCTGTGTGCAAGTGGGAAGTAGCCTCAACGGTGAGTAACTTTGCGGAACGAGAGGTTATGTCCGGGTTAACGGCACCTGACAAACAATTTCGTTACCTGTCTGTGGCCAACTCAACAGCTGGGCGCCCGATATGTGGCACTCCCGCGACGCCACGTCGCCGCGGCGATGAGCCCGGATGCAGGCGTCGGAAAGGCAGTCCCGCGTCTGAGAGAATGGCGGGGTGCAGACCGACACCGTGCTGGTTGTTGATTACGGAGCGCAATATGCGCAGCTGATTGCCCGGCGGGTTCGGGAGGCGAACGTCTACTCCGAGATCGTGCCGAGCAGCATGCCGGTGGCAGAGATGCTGGCGAAACATCCCAAAGCGATCATCCTGTCCGGCGGGCCGGCCTCGGTGTACGCCGACGGGGCACCGGGGACCGATCCCGCGCTGTTCGACGCCGAGGTGCCGGTCTTCGGGATCTGTTACGGCTTCCAGTCCATGGTGCAGAGCCTGGGTGGCGAGGTCGCGCACACCGGCGGCTCCGAATTCGGCCGAACCGTGCTGACCGTTGCCGGGTCCGGCGTGCTGTTCGCGGGCCAGCCTGCCGCGCAGCAGGTGTGGATGTCGCACGGCGATGCGGTGACCAAGGCCCCGGTGGGATTCGTGGTGACGGCGTCGACGGCCGGTGCTCCGGTGGCGGCGTTCGAGGACACTGCGCGCCGACTGGCCGGCGTCCAGTTCCACCCCGAGGTGCTGCACACCGAGCAGGGGCAGCGGATCCTCGAGAACTTTCTCTACAACATCGCAGGACTCGCCCCGGTGTGGACCGACGCCAACATCATCGACGACCAGATCGCGCTGATCCGCAAGCAGGTCGGCGACAAGCGGGTGATCTGTGGCCTGTCCGGTGGGGTCGACAGCGCGGTGGCGGCGGCGCTGGTGCAGAAGGCGGTCGGCGACCAGCTGACCTGCGTCTTCGTCGATCATGGACTGTTGCGCGCCGGCGAGGCCGAACAGGTGGAGCAGGACTTCGTGGCAGCGACCGGGGTGTCGTTGAAGATCGTCGATGCGCGCAAGCAGTTCCTTGATGCGCTCGCCGATGTGACCGACCCCGAGGACAAGCGCAAGATCATAGGACGCGAGTTCATCCGGTCCTTCGAGCAGGCCGAGCGGGAACTGATCGAGAGTTCGGATGCCGGCCAGCCGTACGAGTTTCTGGTGCAGGGCACCCTCTATCCCGACGTCGTCGAATCCGGCGGCGGAACCGGCACCGCCAACATCAAGAGCCACCACAATGTCGGCGGACTGCCCGATGACCTGCAGTTCTCCCTGGTGGAGCCGCTGCGCGCGCTGTTCAAGGACGAGGTGCGCCGGGTCGGGCTCGAGCTCGGGCTGCCGGAACAGATCGTGTGGCGTCAGCCGTTCCCCGGCCCCGGCCTGGGCATCCGGATCATCGGTTCGGTGACTGCCGACCGGCTGGACATCCTGCGCCGGGCTGACGCGATCGCGCGGGCGGAACTCACCGCCGCCGGGCTGGACCGCGAGATCTGGCAGTGCCCGGTGGTGCTGCTGGCCGATGTGCGCTCAGTGGGCGTGCAGGGCGACGGGCGGACCTACGGTCACCCGATCGTGCTGCGGCCGGTGTCGTCTGAAGACGCCATGACCGCCGACTGGACGCGGGTGCCCTACGACGTGCTCGAGCGGATCTCAACCCGCATCACCAATGAGGTACGCGAGGTCAACCGGGTGGTGCTGGACGTGACCAGCAAGCCACCGGGCACCATCGAGTGGGAGTAGGCCGGCTGTCGGATGCGGGGGATTGCGGGGGATTGCGGGCAACGCGACACGAGGTGTCAACGCTGAGCTGTCAGCGGTCGCGGCGGTCCATCCGCGCGAACATCTTCTCGCGTCGACGGGCGACCGCCTCGGATCGTCCCTGCTGGCTGTTCTCTGCTCGTAGTCGCTCGCCGGTGCCGACCGGGTAACCGGCCTTGACCAGTCGATGCTCGGTGGTCTCGGTCAGATACCCCAGCGCGAAGATCAGTCCCATGATGAGACCGCCGAACGCGCTGAGTGCCCGGATCCACAGCGGTCCCGGTACGAACACCAGGATGGCGATGACGATGGGGGCCATCTGCAGCAGCGACCGTGCGACCTGGCGCAACCACCAGGTCGAGGTGGTCGTGTCGTGCAGGACCCAGCCGGCATGCCGCTCGGGTAGCCCGGCGCCGACCGCGTAGCAGAGCCAGCGCGCTGCGTTCGGGCGCAGGACGTCCGTCGTCCGGTTGCTCGTCATCCTGGCTCCGATTCGTATGGTTAGTGCCCTAACCATTAGGGTACTTGATACACTGCAGACATGGAAACGACAGCGGATGCAGTGCCCGACGCCCTCTCCCTGGAACGTCAGGTCTGTTTCGCGCTCGCCGTGGCCAACCGAAGCGTGCTGGGCGTCTACCGCCCCTTGCTCGAGCCGCTCGGCCTGACGCACCCGCAGTATCTGGTCATGCTCGCGCTCTGGGAGCAGCCGGGGCCGCTGTCGGTGCGCCGGCTGTCAGAGCTGCTTCAACTCGAACCGGCGACGCTGTCACCGCTGCTCAAGCGGCTGGAGTCGGCTGGGCTGCTCACCCGCACCCGGAGCACGGTGGACGAACGCCAGCTGGATCTCGCGCTGACCCGCACCGGACGTCGGCTCAGAACTCGGGCGCTGAGCATTCCGGCCGCGGTGATGGGGCGGCTCGATGTGTCCGTCGCCGAGCTGCACACACTGCACTCGGTGCTCACCCGCATCAACGCCGCAGCTCTGGCAGCCGTCTGACGCCGCTCGCTGACAGGGCGGGAGAGCCGTGCCGACGTAACACAAAGCCGCCCCGGTCGACTGGGGCGGCTTCGGTCAGACGCTGGCGCCGCGAGCTCCGTTGTCAGGCTCGAACGTCAGGCACCGAAGTTCAGCGGTACGGCCTTACAGGGGTTGACCATGACGTGTGCCCGAACGATGG
>JBBQFE010000193.1:0-5993 GCA_038321605.1 Mycobacteriales bacterium
ACGGCACTGCCTGCAGCACAGCGCCGATGACGAACCAGCCGGCGACGCAGCGGCGACACCAGCGGGCCACGGTCTCCGGCGGGTGCTGCCTGCCCCGGATGAGGACCAGGGCCGCGACGACGTAGACGAGCACGGCTCCCGGTGAACCCATCAGCCACGAAGCACCAGGATTCAGCAGGCCACCGAACGCCTCGCCGAAGATCCACACCACGGCTGCCCACGCGACGGACACCCACAACGCCACTCGATCGGCTCGACCGCCGCGCCCGCCCAGCAGTATCAGCAGGCCCAGACCTATCTGCACGAACACCGTTGCGGCGTCGGCACCAACCGGGTGAGCAGTCCAGACCTGGGTCGCCGGTTGCAGCAGGTTGCTCAGCCACGCCGGTGCCGAAGCCTGTCCCGGCAGAATCACCTGACCGATGAAACCGGCCGGCATCCGCGGCTGGGCCTGCAGCAGGCCGGCGACAATCCACAAGGATCCAAGGCCGATTCTGATCATGCGTAGCGGGCCAGCCGGGGCACGCTCTGCGCCCCACCAGTTTACGAACCACCGAGGTAGGTCACCGCCGTTACGCTGCCGAAGGAGCGCGAAGGCGAAGATCAACAGCCCGATCACCAACAGAAACAGGGAGATTCTCAGTAGTAGAGCCGACAGTGCCCCACCGAGGTCTGCCACGGGCTGTCCGGACTGCATGGGCATCAGTGGGCGCGGCCAAGCAAAGTCATATGGCCCCCATGACCATGCGTCGTCACCGATACCTCTCGCGCCTTGCGTGCCTTTCGCCCGCACCACCGCGGTTTATACCGAATGTAGCTCCACATTCGACATCAGGGAAGACAGTCGGCGATCGAAAATCTATGAACTTTCCAGGGGTACAAGTCAGCCGGATCAGCGATAACCTGACTCGCGCGACGATGCTCCGTCGCCCTCAGCGAAAGGCTGCTCCATGGATATGACCGACAACGCCGGCTCCGATGACCAGGACGTCGACGGTTCGACCCTCAGTGACAGTGCCACCGCGAATCGGATGCGCATCGAGGCAGCTGAAACCGCAGCGCCCAGCGTTCAGGAGATCGTCGACGAGCTGAGCGACAGTCATGAAGGCGAAGACGTCGAGGTGGTTGCCGATGCGGTGCAGGAGAAGTGGACGGAGAAGTTCGGCGAGCAGGCGACCCCCATCCCTGACGAGGATGCGGTCGTGATAGCCGAACACATCGCGGCCGGCGACGGTGTCACGATCGTGCCCCCGAAGCCTTGAGTAGCGCTCGCCGGATCTGCGGATGGTGACGGATCCTCCACGGCTGCCGAAGCCGAGCCGGTTGCAGTGGTGGCTGATCGCCGGCACCCTCGCTTGCTACGCGGTCGGCTATCCGCTTGCGCTGATCGCGCACTCGGCAGCGGGATGGCTCTTCGTCGCGCTGGGTGGACTGCCGTTGATGGCATTGGCCGTGGTGACCGTACGCCGGATTCACCTCGCCAGCGACCGGGCGGCGCCGCGCCCCGACTCCTGACCCCACGACAGGACCTTCGCCTCTGCGACCGGCGGCCGGGGCACGCTTTGCTCTTGGTAGGACAACCGTTCTCCCCCTGAACGGACCTACCGAGGAGGAACAACCATGACCGCAGATCGTCAGGCATTCTCGGAGTCGACGTGATCAGCGCGGGCGGGTTACTTTCGGGCCATGCGCACTTTTTGCACTGGGGCGTCGTGCAGATTTCGCTGGCCAACCTGATCGTGATCCTGGTGATGGTCGCCGTGTTCGTCTTGGCCCTGGTCCTGCCGTTCCCCGGCAACCACGACGCCGAGGTCACGCCGTCGGGAGACACCGATGACCACGTCTAAGGCGCCATCAGGTTCGAACTGGACCGCTGCGACCCGCGAACGGCTCAGTCATGTCGTGCCGCCCGGTCAGCTTCTGCCCGATCGGCAACCCGCGTACATGCGGTCCTGGATCTATGTGTTCGGGGTTGCCTGCCTCGCCGCCCTCTTCTATGTGATCGCGTCGGGGGTGGTGCTGGCGGTGATGGGTGCCGCTTGGTGGCACTCCTCCTCGGTCGGGCACTTCGTGAACTCCACCCACCTGTGGAGTGTCGAACTGTTCTTCATGTTCATGGTCATGCACCTCTGGGCGAAGTTCTTCATGGCGGCCTGGCGTGGGCGTCGCGCCCTGACCTGGATCACCGGCGGGGTCGCGTTCATCGGCTCCATCGGCACCGCGTTCACCGGGTACCTGTCCCAGTCCAACTTCGACTCGCAGTGGATCTCGACCCAGGCCAAGGACGGCGTGAACTCCGTCGGTGTGGGACCTGAGTTCAACGTGCTGAACACCGGCCAGATGCTGTTGCTGCACATCAGTGTGTTGCCGCTGCTCATCGGGTTGTTGGTGGGGCTGCACATCATCCTCGTACGTAGACACGGTGTGGTGCCTCCGTTCGACGCGGTTGCTCCTGGTGAATCGCGATGAGCGGGCGTCGAAAGGCACGCGCAGACCAGACTCCCGACTCGCACCTCTTTCCAACCAGGCACTATGACCTGGTCAAGGAGATGGTCGCTGCAACGGTCGTGGTCGGGCTGCTGACCGTCGTACTCGCTGCGCTGTTCTCATCACCGGACCGCAAGGCACTCACCATGGCGAACTGGGCCGAGGCCGCCCCGGCCGACGTCGTGGCCACCGCCGCGGCGGAACTGGCCGGCACCAGCACCAGTGCGGCCTACGGTGCCCCGTACAACAAGAACGATCCAGGTCAGAAGCTCGGTCCACTACCGTTGCAGCGGGCCGGGGGAGTGGGACTGAAGCTGGACAGCGCGGCCGATCTGGTGATCGCACCGTTGAGCACCCGAACAGGGGACGCGCCGCTGACGGCAGCCCTGGCCACCTGGAAGGGAGCGTCGGAGACCCAGCAGACCACCTGGGCCGGCAGCTATTCCGACGCACTGGCGGCCGCTCCCGACGGCGATCCAGCCAAGGTCGCCACAGGTGACTACGGTCCGGTTCCCGTCCTGTCGTCGAGCTTCCTCACCCTGGCGGCCAGCGGATCGCTCGAGGGACTGCTGACTTCGGGCACGACGTTCTATGCCAGTGACCAGACCCGGCCACTGTTGCTGCTGGCCGACGGTGCCTACCTCGAGGACCAGGCACGTGCCGACCATCTCGGCGGCGACCAGTGGGGCATGATGAACGAGACCGGAAACTACCCCGGGCAACCCTGGATGTGGCTCTACACCTTCTGGTACCAGGTGAAACCGTTCTCGACCTCCGGTAACGCGGACGCCCTGGTCTGGGGCGTGATGGCGGTGCTCACGGTGGCCTTCATCTTCATCCCGTTCATCCCGGGCGTACGTTCGTTGCCGCGTCACCTGCGGGTGCACCGTCTCATCTGGCGGCAGTAGCCCGCTGCGACACTCGGCCGACAACCGCAACTGAGATCGACCGTCCCGCTGGCCCAACCGGTCAGCGGGACGGTCGATCTTCCAACCGAAGCGCCAACGCCGGGCAGAGCGCTACCGCGCGGCGGGCCTCTGCGAGTCGGTCGTCGGCGAAGTTCGGCCTCGCCAGGATGGGAAATCCCCATTCGTCCAGGGTGATTGCATCGGGCAGCACCTCAGCACAGAGACCGTGACCCTTGCAGCGGGTCCAGTCGATCAGCAGCTGCTTCACATCGGCCGCGCGACCGACAGCGGAAGCTGTCCGACGATGGGGCGGCCACAGCCGCTGCGTCTCCGATGGGTGGCCACCTCGTGGGAAAGCTGCTTCAGGCCACTGGTGATGAACCGGACGGCGCCATCCGGGTGTGCACACGCGCCGCGGCCGGTGACCTGCGCTGCATGCCGTTGCGCTGCGTACTCACTCTGCGCGCCGCCACGGGTCAGGGAGACGAGATCGGCCACCAGTGCGGGCAGGCCGAAGGTGCAGGGCCCGCACTGGCCGACCGACTCGTGCGCCAGCCAGGACGCGACCCGCGTGAGCTCACCCAGGGCGCAGGTGGTGTCATCCAGAACCAGCACGACGCCGGCGCCGAGGGATGCACCGGCAGCACTGATTGCCTTACGGGAAAGCCGAAGATCGGCGTGCGGCTGGATCCAGCCACCGTGGTAGCCGCCGACGATCACGCCGGCGGCGGGGCGGGCACCCGCAGCCAGCAGCACCGCATCGAGCGGTGTTCCCAGCGGCAGTTCCAACACCTGTGGGCGCAGCACCGCGCCGCCGACCGTGATCAGCGTGCTGCCCGGTTCCTCACGGGTACCGACAGCGGTGTACGCGGCTGGACCGGCGTTGACCAGCAGTGCCAGCTGCGCGAACGTCTCGACGTTCGACAAGAAGGTGGGCGCACCTCCGACTCCGTGCTCGGTGGGCAGGGTCCGCCGGCCCGGCGGGATGGCGGGGCCGCCGTTGAGCGCCCGGATGACCGAACGTGCCTCACCGGCGACGAAGCCGCCACCGATCACGTCCGTCGTGATCGTGAGTCGGCGAATGCCCGGACGTTCGTCCCTGCTGTGCTGCAGATCGGCTGCTTGTAGCCCGTCGTGCACGGCGATCCGGATCTCGCGGGCCCCGATGGCCCGGGCGACGATGACGGCACCGTCGAGCACCAGGTGCGGAAAGCGGTGGATCAGCAGGCGGTCCTTGAGACTGGCAGGTTCGCTCTCGGTGGCATTGACCACGACCACCGGCCGACCCCTGCCGAGAGCGGCGAGCTTGGTTGCCACCGGAAAGGCCGCGCCGCCGCGGCCGGTCAGGGACACGCGTCGGCACAGCTCGATCAGGTCGGCGAGGGTGATGTCCGGTAGTTCGCCGTGCAACCGCCGATGCAGGTCCAGCGGCACTCGCAGGCCGGTCTCCAGACCTCGGAGCAGCCGGGGTTCACCGATCGCCGCGGCGGGTGGCAGCGCCAGCGGCCGTGGCCCTGCGACACGGGTCATCGAGTCATCTCAGGCAGCCGGCGACCGGTGGTACCGGCGGGGATGTCGTCGTTGTCGTCCAGCATCGCGAAGACGCGGGCAAGCCCGGCAAACGCAACCGCGAGTACGCAGCCCAGTGTCAGCAGCACCACCCAGCCCTGCGAGCGATCGGTTCCCGCGAGCAGTCCGTGTGCCACCGCCATCGCCCAGGCCGGGTACGACAGCAGATGCAGGCCGCGCCAGGTGGCAGCACCTCGCGGTGAATTCGCCATCCGGCCGCGAGCCAACCCGAGCGCGGACACGAACAGGAACAGGTACATCGCGATCGAACCGAACGCCACCGCGTTGGGTCGGTACTGAGCGGCGAACGGGACGAGGGCGCCCGCCAGGCTCACGTGGGACTTCGTGTCGAGCACAAGGGTCGCCACGTGCACCACGATGAGGCCCAGGCCCAGCACCGCCGCGGTGCGGTGCACGTACTGCAGCACCACCCGGCCACCCGCTGATTTGAGACGCATCGACCCCAACGAGCCGAGTACCACCGCCACCGTCAGGATGAGCATGGCCGTGATGCCGGCGCCGCGGGCGGTGAACCACAGGTCGTTGTTGGTCACGCCGCCGCCACCGCCGTCACGGTCGGCCAGTCGCCGATCGTCGAGACCTCGCCGTCGTTGCCGACCAGCCGGGCGGCAAGACCCCGCTCGCGCAACCAGTCCGGAGCGGCCACCCCGAGCACGATCGCCGCGGTACTGGCGGTATTCGCTGCCACCGCCGAACTCGCGGCAACCGTCACGGTCCGCCAAGGGCCCGCAGCCGGCGCGCCGGTACGCGGATCGATGATGTGATGCACCCGCTGGTCCCCGCGCCGCCAGCGTCGGATGGTGGTCGTAGAGGTGGCCAGTCCGCCGTGCTGCAACACGATCGCCTGGCCGTCGGCGCCCTCGCGCTCGGCCACCTGAATCGGCCAGCCGCCGGGTCGGTGACCCGCGACGGCAAGGTCACCGCCGAGTTCGACGAGCACCGGGGTCAGGAAGCGCGCAGCCAGGGTCCGGGCGGCGAGGTCGGCGGTGAAGGACTTCGCGGTCGCTC
>JBBQFE010000194.1:0-5992 GCA_038321605.1 Mycobacteriales bacterium
ACGCCGACCAATTCGCCGCCCGATTCGGCAACAGTGACTGTGCCGGCAGACCCGAAGTTGACGGTGGTGAAGTCCGCCAGTCCGTCTTCACCGACTTCATTCTCGGCTGGCCAGCTGGTCACCTACAGCTTCCTCGTCACCAACACCGGCAACGTCACCCTCACCGACGTGACCATCGGCGAAGGCGCCTTCACCGGCAGCGGCACCTTGTCCGCACCTGTCTGTCCTGCAGGTGCAGCGTCGATGATCCCGGGAGCGCAGATCACCTGCACTGCCACCTACACCGTCACACAGGCTGACGTCGACAGCGGATCGCTAACGAACACCACGACCGCAACGGGTACCCCGCCGACGGGAACTCCGCCGACGGCCCCTCCGTCGACGGTCAAGGTACCCAGTACAGCAGTCGGCAAACTCTCGCTCAACAAGACCGCCCATGCCGTCGATCTCAACGGTGACGGCAAGATTGACCTCGGTGACCGCATTGACTGGTCGCTGATCGTGACCAACGTCGGTGGCGTGACGGTCACCGGAATCGCAGTATCGGATCCCACCGCCGGAGCGGTGACCTGCCCGGCGACGTCGCTCGCGCCCGCAGCCTCCATGACGTGCACCGCGCCGCCGCACACCGTAACCGCGGCGGACGTGAAGAACGGAAAGGTCGAGAACACCGCCGTCGCAAGTGGCGTGCACACGCACACCCCTGTCACGTCGCCACCCTCGACCGCCCGGGTCACGATCGTGACGCCCAGCGTGCCGCTGGCCTTCACCGGGGTTGCCTACACCTCGCCGCTTCTCTACGGCGGAATCGGTCTGATGTTGATAGGCGGGCTACTGACTCTGCTGGGCGTTCGACGCAGGCGTTCCTGACGCTCGAATCAACTGCTCCCGTCCGTACCTGAAGGGTTACCGAAGTATTCATGGCAACAATGCATCGATCTGTGAAAGTCGCGTCGACCGGCCTGAGCCTCGCGGTCGCGGTCGTGCTGGCCGGATGCACGCAGTCCACCAAGCACCAGACCTCTGCCGCTGGCAGCCCAACCGCCGGCAGCTCAAGCCACAGCTCCAAGCCTCCCTCGAAGTCCGGAAGCGCCACGGGCCTGCCCTCCGGGGTTACCGGCGCGACCTCGGTACCGGCCTCGCCGCCAAACGTGGCGAAGTTGCGGACGAATGTGACGATGACCGCCTGTAAGGCAACCAGCGGTGGCTGGGTTGCGAGCGGTGACGCCAGGAACCCGGGGAACAGCGGGGTGGACTACAACGTCTCGGTGTTCTTCACGACGGCGGCGGCGACTGTCATCGGCTCGGGTTCGGCAAAGGTGTCCGTCCAGCCAGGCGGCACGGAGAAATGGACGGTCACTGGCAAGTTCCACCCCGCAGCGAAGACGCTGTGCGTGCTCGTCGGGGTCGCATAGCCTCTGCGGCGAACACCACGAGATACCTGCAGACAAACCCAACAAGCCTGCCTCTGGCGTCTACCCCTGTCGCAGCAACCCTGCACTGATCAGTCCAGCGCGTACCTCGGTCACCTCGCGCTCGTCTGCGGCGGCCTGCGGCAGCCGCAGCGTCGCGCTCGGGATGTGTCCCAGCAGGGCGAGAGTGAGCTTCGACCGCAGCGCGCCATTCCCGGAACCGCAGATCAGGTCGATCGCTGGCAGCACCGACAGGAAGGTTGCCCGTGCAGCTCGGGGATCCCCTGCCTCGAACTGGCTGATCACCCGTGCCAGCTCGTCGCCGACCAGGTGACCGGCCATGCTGACCAGCCCGACCGCTCCGACGGCGAGGAACGGCAGCAGCAGACCGTCATCGCCGCTGTAGTAGGCCAGGCCGGTGTCGGCGATCGCCCGCGCCGCCGCCTGGACGTCCCCGGTCGCGTCTTTGACTGCCACGATCCGTTCGTGGTCGGAAAGCCGCGCCAGGGTGTCGCGGGAGTACCGCACGACAGTCCGCCCGGGCACGTCGTAGAGCATCACCGGCAGGTCGGTCGCATTCGCGACTGCGACCGTGTGTTGATAGATGCCCTCCTGCGACGGACGGGAGTAGTACGGCGTGACGACGAGCAAGCCGTGCGCGCCAGCCTCGGCTGCCTGCTCGGCCATCCTGACAGCGTGCCGGGTGTCGTTCGATCCGGCGCCGGCTACCACGAGCGCCCGGTCACCGACGGCGCCGACGACTGCACGGATCAGGTCCGCCTTCTCCTGCGCGTGGGTGGTGGGCGCCTCCCCCGTGGTCCCGTTGAGGACGACTCCGTCGTGTCCATGGTCCACGAGGCGCGTCGCCAGCGCGGCCGCGGCAGCGAGATCGACCGAGCCGTCCTCGGTCATCGGTGTGATCATCGCCGTCAGAAGTGAGCCAAACGGGTGGGCTACGGATTCGGGCATGGTGCCAAATTACCGGGCGCGGGGCCGAGGGCCCGCCTCGACGTGCGGGATCGGCCGACTCGCTCAGATCCGACTCCCGTTCTTGTAACCTGGTGGACTGTTGTCGACGACCGAATCCAGGGGTGACATGGCCGAGTCCAGTTCCAAGATCGTGGTGGTCGTCCCGACCTACAACGAGCGGGAGAACCTACCGGTCCTCGTCGAACAGCTCTTCGCACTAGACCTGCCCGACCTGCACGTGCTCGTGGTGGACGACAATTCTCCCGATGGCACCGGTCAGGTGGCCGACACGCTCGCCGAGCGCTCCGGCGGTCGGCTGGCCGTGCTGCATCGCGAGGTCAAGGACGGACTCGGCCGGGCCTACGTCACCGGCATGCAACGCGCGTTGGCAGACGGCGCCGACATCGTGATCCAGATGGACGCCGATCTCTCGCACCCGGTCGCGGTGATCCCTACGATGGTCGCCGCCCTGCGCGAGGGTGACACGGCACTCGTGATCGGATCGCGCTACGTCCCCGGCGGTTCGACCGCGGCCGAATGGCCCTGGTACCGCCGGGCTCTGTCGATCTGGGCGAACCTGTACGTCAACGCACTGCTCTCGCTGCACATCAAGGATGGGACGGCCGGATTCAAGGCTTGGCGAGCATCGACGCTCGAGGCGATCGACCTTCAGTCGATCCAGAGCAACGGATATTCGTTCCAGGTCGAGATGAACTACCGGGTCGTGCGGCACCGCCTGCGAATCGTCGAGGTGCCCATCCGCTTCGAGGAACGCGTCGAGGGCGCCTCGAAGATGACGCTCCGGGTCCAGCTCGAATCAGCTCGCGCGCCGTGGAAGCTGCTGTTCCGCCGAGGCGACTTCGGCAAGAAGGCCAAGGGTTCCTCGACCGAGCGCTGATCGAGCCGGCCCTCGCTGATACGCCGACCGGTTTACCTCAGCGCGGTACGTCTCAGCGCGGTACGTCTCAGCGCGGTACATCGCGCAGCCAACCCTGTTGCGCCGCATAGACGCCCAACTGGAACCGGGTACTGACCCCCGCTCGTACCTGAAGCTTCTCCAGATACCGGAAGAACGTGCGCCGGCTGATGCGCAACGTCCGAACGATGTCCTCGTCGGTCATGCCGGCAGCCAGCAGGCCCAGCATGCGTTCCTCGACCGGCTCGATACGTGACCCGACCGAGCCCGACGGCAGGATCGGCAAGCCGGAATGCCAGCACATGTCGAACAGTCCGACCAGCGCGCTGAACAAGGTGCTCGGCCGCACGATCAGCAGGGTGCGATTCACGTCTGCGTCGGTGATCGACAGCGACACCAGCGCCACACTGTCATCTATCACGCTCAGCTTCACCGGCACCGTGGGGAGCACTCGCGCCTGTTCGCCCGCCTTGACGCATGGCACGATGTTGCCCTCGAGGTAGTTCTCCCGGGCAAGGGAAGCCTGCGCGTACACGACCCGGTAGCCGATACCTCGGGCGAGGTGTTCGAGTTCGGTGCCGTTGCTCGACCGTGTCCGGTAGTACGGCGGCGAATCCAACCTGCGTATCTCGTGCTGCGCGTGGTCCTCGGCCTGCTTCAACCGTTGCAGGATGGCAGGGCCGGTCACCACCTCGACCAGGTGGTCGATGCTCGGTGTAAGCGTCTGACGGCGAAAGTCGCGGTAGGCGCTCTGGACAGCGGCCATGGCCGCGCTTATCTCACCCTCGCGCCGGCTGCCCAGCACTCGTAGGCCCGCGTCGGGCGGGACCGGCACCAACCTGCGGTCGTCGCTGCCATCGGGGGCGATGAGTCCGGCGTCGATCAGCGCGACGACCGATCGTTCGACGACCTCGGGCGCGAGGCCGTCCGCTGCCAGATCATCGACGCTGGCCGAGCCGGAAGCGAGCAGTGCCCGGTAGATGCCGACAGCCGCGGGATCGACACCGAGCAGAGCAAAATGTGCCTTAAGGTCAGGTCCGACCACTACGCGGCCTGTCCCGCTAGTGCCAGTGACACAACAGTGTCCTTTCGGCCGTCCGTATGGGATAGAAATTTCTCAGGCGGGCGACGCATCCCGTTGCTTGTCGCCCGCCTACAACAATGATGAAGCCTTCACCGGGGCCTCGACGACGCGGCCCTCGGAAGCTTCGCAAGCCGCCACTCACGACCACGACCTGGTCGTGGTGCAGCGGCAGGCAACAGCGAGCCTCGGTCTGCACCGGGGCTCGCTGTTTTTTTGCTCAGCCCTCTGCATGATCTGGCGCCAGCCCTCCCATGTTGCGGTAATCCATCCCCATCGCGGTTCGAACCTGATCGAGCTTCGAGTTGGCGACGCGCGTCGCCCTCGCGATACCTGTCTGCACAACGTCGTCCACGTCGTGCCTCGAGTATCGCGCACGCCGCTCCCGAATCGGACGCAACAACGAGATCACCGAATCGATCACCTCGTCCTTGAGCGCATCGGAGCCACTGTTGCCGACCGAGGCGGCCACCACATCGGGGTTGACGCCGCGACACAGAGCCGCGATGGACAACAGGTTCGCCACCTCTGGGCGGCGGGCGGGCTCGAACGTGATGAAGCGCTCGGAATCGGTCCGAGCGCCCCGGACCTTGGTGCTGATCTCGTCGTCGGCGTCACGCAGGGTGATGCCGTTGCGCTGGCTCTTGGCCATCTTCCGACCGTCGAGGCCGGCCAGCATGGGAGTGTCGGAAAGCAGCCCCTGCGGTACCCGGAACACTGCGCCGTACCGGTCGTTGAAGCGGCGCGCTATCGATCTGGTGAGCTCCAGATGCGGCAACTGATCACGCCCGACCGGCACCAGGTCCGCCTCACAGAAGAGCACATCGGCGGCCTGGTGCACTGGATAGGTCAGCATGAGTCCGCTGACCGAGGTGCGAGCAGCCAGCCGGATCTCCTCCTTGACCGTGGGGTTGCGGGTCAACTCCCCCATGGTGACCAGCGACAGAAAAGGCAGCAGCAGTTGATTGAGCGCAGGCACCTGGCTGTGCGGATAGATCACCGTTCGAGCCGGATCCATGCCGCAGGCGAGATAGTCCAGCACCATGGCCGAGACGGTCGTGGGCAGGTCGCCCGGGTGGTCGCGATCTGCGATCACCTGGAAATCCGCAATCACGATGAAGACCTCGTGTCCGGCATCCTGCAGTCGAACACGGTTGGCGATGGTCCCGAAATAGTGGCCCAGGTGCAGCGCGCCGGTGGGCCGGTCACCGGTGAGCACGCGACCCTTGACCGGCTCGATCGGGTCTGGTTCGTGAAGCATTGCGAGATCCCTTCGGTGGCGAAGCGCATTCCACGTCAAGGGCAAACAAAAGGAGCCGTCCGACGTGGACGGCTCCAGAAAATGGGTACAGGCGGACCGTCCTACGTGCACGGCCACCAGCACTGAGTTGAGTACATGAGCAGCAGGTTATCAGCCGGAGGCGGCCTTGCGGGGCGTCGGAGCGGTCTTCCTGGGGGCAGCCTTCTTCGCTGCGACCCGCTTCGCAGGTGGCTCCGCGGCGCCGGCCTTGGACTTTCCGGCAGCGGCCTTCTTGGCGACGGTCTTCTTCGCGGCGGACCCCTTCCCGGAGCTTGGACCGGCGGCCGACGGCGTCGGAGACGTCTGGCTCGACG
>JBBQFE010000195.1:0-5981 GCA_038321605.1 Mycobacteriales bacterium
CCTGGACTGTCACCGCGGGCAAGAGGCTGCCCAGCTGGCTCACGCTCTCGGGCAACACCCTCACCGGATCGGTGTCCAAGACGACCACCACCGGTACGACCACGATCTACCTGACCGTGACCGATGGCGCCGGCGCCACCAGGAACATCTCGTTCACCTGGAAGATCCAGTGATCCGCCGCTCGGTGAGCTCGGAGCGCAGGGTCGTCGCCCGCCGAACCGAACACGCCTCACGCGAGGCGGGCACCACGATGGCCGAGCTCGTCACGGCGATGGCGCTGATGACGGTCTTCATGACGATCTTCACCGCCTCGGTGTCGATCATGTACAAGTCCATCAACAAGGTCACCTCGCTCGCCGACAGCACCAGCCAGCTCAACCAGGCCTTCGTCCGGCTCGATCACGAGGTCCGCTACTCCGCCGCGATCAGCACGCCGGGCACCACTGCCAAGGGCTGGTACGTCGAGTTGAAGACCACGACCACCGGCAGCATCGTCTGCACCCAGCTACAGATCACCCCGACCGCGACCATCACCGGTCAACCGTCCGGGCAGTTGCGTCGCCGTACCTGGACGGTCAGTGCCTCCGGCACGGCCGGGGCGCCGACCAACTGGATCCCGCTGGCCTCAGGGGTGACCAACGGCAACGCAGCCGTCGGGTCGACCAACCAGCCGTTCGTCCTCGCCGCCCCTACGGCCATCTTCACCTATCAGACACTGGCCATCCGGGTGCTCGAGACCTCCGGCAGCGGTGATTCGCCGACCAGCGCCGTCAGCGCGGTGACCTACACCGCGCTCAACAGCACGGTCGCCACCACGCCCACCGGCGTGTGTACGGAGGTGGCCCGACCATGACCCGTGACCAGTCCCTGCGAAGCCGACTCGCCGCACGCTGTGCCCGGCCCGACGATGACCGTGGCTCGATGCCGCTGCTGATGCTGGTCATGTTGATCGGTGTCTCGATCAGCTCACTGCTGATCCCGATGATCATCACCCAGAACAACGCCACCCGGGTGGCCATCTCACGGGTGCATTCCCTCGACGCGGCCCAGGCAGGTTTCGACGTCGTGCTCGGCGAGATCCGCACGGCGACGAGTTCTGCCGGCGACGGCCTGGCGGCCAAGCTGCCCTGCACCGACAGCGTCGGGCATTTCATGGACAACCCCGAGATCGGCACGGTATCGGTCGCCTCACGGGCGCGGTACCAGGTGTACGTCAGCTACTTCGATGCCGACCCTTCGGCCAAGAGCGTTGCCTGGCAGTCCAGCAACCACATCCGCTGCGTCCCCGGCTTCGGTACCCAGCACGTCCCGGCGTTTGCCCTTATGCAGTCGACCGGAACCGACCGTGCGACCGGCGCCTTCGGTGGCACCAACGACCGGACACTCACCACCACCTACACGTTCAAGACCGATAACCAGAACATCTCCGGTGGCCTGGTGCGCATCTACCACGATGCGACCAAGAACAACCTGGATCTGTGCATGGATGCCGGTTCGGCCAACCCTGCCAGCGGCACCACCGTGTTGATGCAGATGTGCAGCAGCCCGAAGACCGCTCAGCAGCTGTTCTCCTACAACTCCGACCTGTCCATCCAGCTGGTGGCCTCGTCACCGGCGATGTGCCTCGACGCCGGAGCACTGCCGCACGCGACGCCTGCGGTCAATGTGACCTTCCGGCCGTGCACCACGCCGGCCGCGGCGCGGCAGCAGTGGAGCATCGATGACAGCTCGAACTTCCAGGGTTCGACCAGCACCGGCACGCTGGACGGCTTCTGCTTCAACATCCAGAACTCCAACACCGTGGGCAGCCCGGTGGTGCTGGACAAGAACTGCGGCAACTACAGCATCACCCAGACCTGGGTGCCCGAGCCCGCCGTCGGTGCCGGCGCCGCCGGCCAGCCGCTCAACGGCAATCCGCCACCCCAGCTGGTGAACTTCCAGCAGTTCGGCCGCTGCCTGGACGTCACCAACCAGTCGGTCGGGTCGACCTTCATGATCGCGTACCCGTGCAAGCAGGCGCCCAACCCGGCCACCGTCGCGTGGAACCAGAAGTTCTCCTACAACCCCGCGAACGGCGAGTTCGTCACGGTGCCCTCGGGCACCAACTACTGCATGCAGAGTCCCGGTACCGTCGGCGGCTATGTGCTGTTCACCACCTGCCCAGCCGGGACCCCGCCGACGAACCTGAAGTGGACCTACAACGGCACCACGGACTCCAGTGGCAACCAACTGCCCTACGTTCGCAAGTTCACCATCGTCGACTCCTCCACACCCAGCCTCTGCCTGGGACTGAGCCCGGACTCGGATCAGTACAACGGCGCGTACAACAAGGTCATCGTGACGACCTGCGACGGTTCGCTGTCGCAGAAGTGGAACGCCGACCCGAATGTGCAGAACCCCGCGCTGCTGAACACCTCAGAGAAGTAGCCGATCGGGCACTGCGCTCAGCACTGCCGCCGGTGCAACTGTCGCGGTCGGTGCAGCTCCTGCGGTCCGTGCAGCTCCTGCGGTCGGTGCAACTGTCGCGGTCGGTGCAACTGTCGCGGCCGGTGCAGCTCCTGCGGCGACCTCGGCCGCGGGCAGGTAGGGCGTACCGGCGGGCAGCATCGTGCGCAGCTTCATCGCGGCCGCGGCCGCCGCCAGGCAGAAGGCGATCTGCATCCCGATGAACCCGGCAGCCAGGTGCAACCCGAGCAGCGCGCTGGACAGGATCGGTCCGATCGCGGTGGCCACCGTCGAGGCACCGGTGACAGCCGCCATCGTCCTACCGGTGGCACCCTCCGGTGCCAGCGCGGCCGCCAGCGGTGACAGGATCGGCGCCATCATGGTCTCGCCGAAGGACAGCGCCAGGAAGCCGATCACGACGAACGCGCCGTCGAAGCCGGAGAAGACCAGCGGCAGTCCGAAGATCAGCCAGCACAGCACCCACAACAGGGCACAGACGGCCAGCAGCGACGTACCGCGGCGCCTGCGGGTGTACGCGACCACCGGACCGGTGAGCACCGCGACCAGGATCGCGTTCATGGCCACCGCGGAACCCAGCAGGGCCGGGCTGACGCTGGTGGCGGCCAGCACGTACGCGGGCAGCCCGGCGTCGTACTGGGCATAACAGGCAAGGGTGATCAGCAGCGAGATCACCAGCAGCCAGCGGACCGGACGCAGCGACAGGATCGCGCGATACGACAGCGTCTCCCCGGTGCCCTGGCCAGCGACCACACAGCCGTGGGCACCTCGTCCGGCCAATGCAACGACCAGGGCGCTGATCAGCGCCGCCAGTACGGCAACCGCGTAGACGGGTCGCATCGCAGCCTGGCTGGAGAGGTCGACGAGCTGGCCACCGAGCGCTGCGCCGGCAGCCGCCGCCAGGTTGATGGCGATGAATTGCCAGGCGAAGACGTCCCGGCGACGCGACGGCGCGGTCCTGGCCAGCAGGATCACCTGGATCGCGGGCTGACCGAACGCCAACGAGGCACCGAAACCGGCAGCCACCAGCCAGATGCTGGTCGGGTCGCTCGCCAGCGCCAGCAAACCGGTGAACAGCGCCAGGCCGAGGCGGGCCAGCACGGCAACGACCGTCGGGTTCGAGCGGTCCGCCAACCAGCCGGCGGCCGGAGCGGCCACGATGGACCCGATGGCGAAGGCGGTGAAGGTGCCCGCCGCGACCCCGGCACCGAGGCCCCGGGCGGTCGCGATATCGGCATAGAGAAAGGGAAAGACCGCACCCCAGCCGCCGGTGGCAAGGGCACTGCCCGCCAACAGGACGAGGGTCCGACCGAGACCGGAACGCACGACAACTCCTCACAACAGCTACTGCTCCGCGCCGGCGGAGCAGGGCGGGCCCGGTGTGGGCCCGTTCACACGGTTCGATTTCGAACTTTCGATATCGAAGTAATAGTACACTGGTGAACATGCCGAGCGCTGGCCGTATTCCGGGTGCCGAGCCGCGGCCTGCACAATCGGCGGCCCTGGCCGAGTACGAGAGTGCTGTTGCCAGCTATACCGCGGCCGGCGCGAACGAAACGGTGCAGCGGGTGGTGACCGCGCTGGCCAGGATCACCAAGCGCCTGGACGGCTTCTATCGCGAACAACTCGCCGACCTCGACGTGCAGCGCGGCGATTGGGGTGTCCTGCAGGAACTCGCACTGCAGGGCCCCGCTGGGTGTTCGACGCCATCCCGGCTGGCTGACGTCAACGGGGTCTCGCCGTCCACCATGACCCATCGCCTCGATCTGCTGGCCGAACGCGGCCTGGTCGAGCGGACGGTGGACGAGGACAACCGCACCCGCAGCAAGGTCAGGCTGACCCGGGCCGGCCGAGAGCTTTTTCAGCGCGCCATCCGCGAGGCCGACGTGGCGGAGTCCGAGGTACTGGCAGCCCTGGATCCGTCCGAGAAGCGCGAGTTGGCCGACCTGCTCGAGAAGCTGCTGGCCGGGTTTCCCGGCAGCACCGTGCCCCGAAATAGTTGAACGCTCAACTCTGTTGTGACAGCATCACCAGAACACCTCTAGGAGCACCCCATGTCGATCTTCCGGCTCAATCACGCAGTCCTCTACGTTCGCGACGTCAACGAGAGCGTCGCCTTCTACCGCGACATTCTCGGTTTCGACTACATCAGCGGCGGCGACTCGTTGCGCGGCGCGGCGTTCCTGCGCGCACCGGGATCGACCAACGATCACGATCTCGGCCTGTTCGAGATCGGCTCGCAGGCTGCCGCATCGGGTGCCGGACGCACCAGCGTCGGCCTGTATCACCTGGCGTGGGAAGTCGACACCCTGGGCGATCTCGAAGAGCTGGCGGCGAAACTCGCCAATGCCGACGCACTCGTCGGTGCCTCGGACCACGGCACCACGAAGTCCCTGTACGCCAAGGATCCGAACGGTCTGGAGTTCGAGGTGGTCTGGTTGATCCCGGCCGACCTGCTGACCGATGCCGACCGCTCTGCATCGGCGAGCATCAAGCCGCTCGACCTGACCCGCGAGGTGAACCGCTTCGGGCGTGACGCACGCGGTGGGCTGGGCATCTCGAGGACCGACTCCCCCGCCTCGGTCTGAGGCCACTTCGTCCATTGATGCGCTGGGCCCCGGTGCGCTCCGGGTCGGGGTGCGGGATCGGGGGGAACCCACACCCCGACGTATCCGGGGCGGGCAGAACGTAACAAACTGTTCAGGCCCAGGCCATCATTGACAGAGTATCGCGTGAAAACAAGCAAGAGTTAAACATGTGCGCGCTAAGGGCGTTACGGCGGGTCGCGGCATAAAGCGGCTGCAGCAGCGGCTGTTTGCTGCGGGAGTCGCATCAGCGCGCCGAGGGCAGACGTGCCGCGTCCCAGTCGGCGGCCAGCCTCGGCGAACAGTCAGGAATCGTCGGGTCGGACCGACAACACCGGGCAGTTCGCGGACAGGATGATCTGCTGGGCGTTGCTGCCGAGCAGCAGCTTTCCGACCGCGGACCTGCGCCGCAGACCCACCACGATCATCGAGGCGGGCAGCGCCGCAGCGAGCGTCAGCACCTCTTCGGCGACATCGCGGGCGTCCAGCACCTGGCGGACGTCCGTTCCCAGACCCTCCTCGAGCAGCCTGGCGCGTACACCGTCGAGGTCCTTCTCGTCGGCGAAGGTCACGTCGGAGTAGTTGCTGCCCACCGCCACGTTCAGTACGACGATCGGTTGCTGAGTCGTGCGGGCTGCGGCTATCCCTGCGTTCAAGGCGACATAGCCTTCAGGAGATGGCACATAACTCACCAGAACGGTCATCGAATGCCCTTCGTAAGTGTGAAATCCGATCATAGGGCGCCCGTCACGCGGCAGTCGAGCAGGCCCGCCGCCGAGGTAGCCTGCGGGCATGACGAGGGCACGGTCGCGATGACCAGATGGTCAGAGCTCACCGGCGACTACAGCGGGCGCTAATATGCCGACCGGTTCGCAGCGCTAGCAGCCTCAGGCGTAGCGATGCACGGCGAAGCAGACTTCTGCCACAGCCTGC
>JBBQFE010000196.1:0-5975 GCA_038321605.1 Mycobacteriales bacterium
GGTCCACGTCCGTGACATCAGCCAGTCCAGGGTGTGGCGTTACGACTTCGCGCCCCAGGACACCCGGGTCCGGGTCGGCGGCAACGCAGTCGACATCAGTACCCAGAAGTCCGTCGGCGAGGTGATCGCGGTTGACCCCGAACAGGGCTGGGTGGAGCTGAAGATCGGCAGGCGTCGCGAACCGCCGGTGGTACGCGGTTTCGGGCCGCCCGGGCCGGTCAACGACAGCCCGCTGCGGGCCTCCATCGCGGCCACGGCGGCCCGGGTGCTGGCCGGTGAGGACTGCCTGGGTGCCCGGCTGCTCCACCGCGAGGTACCGGCCGGGTTGCCGGTGACCGGGGCGGAACCCGCCGGCAGCGCGGTCGTGCGGATCGGGACGTCGCTGGCCGGCACCGTCCTGGCCGTGCAGGGCCCGCCGGGCACCGGTAAGTCCACCGCGGGCGCCGCGCTGATCCGGGCACTGCTGGACGCCGGCTTGAAGGTCGGCGTCACCGCGCTGTCGCACCAGGTGGTCGGCAATCTGCTGGCGAAGGTCGGCAGACCCGCGCTGCAGAAGACCGGCGGCGAACCGGCACCCGGCGGCCTCATCGAGACGGCGGACTCGAACGCGGCCGTCGCCGCCGCCCTTCGCAACGGTGACCACCAGCTCGCCGGTGGCACCGCGTGGCTGTGGGCTTCGGCAGACCTTGCCGGTGCCGTGGACGTCATCGTGATCGACGAGGCGGGCCAGTTCGCGCTGGCCAACGCGGTGGCGGTGGCGGGTGCGGCCACGGCGATGGTGCTGCTCGGCGACCCGCAGCAGCTGTCCCAACCCAGTCAGGCCCAGCACCCACACGGCGCCGGCGTCTCGGCCCTGGAGCACCTGCTCGACGGCCACGACACGGTCCCGCCGGATCGCGGCATCTTTCTGGACACCACCTGGCGGATGCACCCCGCGATCACCGACTTCGTCTCGGCGACGTCCTACGAAGGCAGGCTGGCGCCAGCGCCGGGCCTGGAACGCCAGCGGCTGGTGGGCACCTCACCGCTCGGGCCGTCCGGTTCAGGGCTGCGCTTCGTCCCGGTCTCCCACCAGGGCAACGCCTCAGCCTCCGGCGAGGAGGCGTCCGTGGTCGCGGGACTGGTACGCGACCTGCTCGGTCTGGAATGGATCGACGGCACGGGCGTGCGCCGACCGCTCACACCGGATCAGATCCTGGTGGTGGCGGCGTACAACGCGCAGGTCGCCCGACTGCGCTCAGCGCTCGCCGACGCCGGCGATGCCGCCACCCTGGTGCCGGTGGGCACCGTGGACAAGTTCCAGGGCCGCGAGGCAGCAGTGGTGATCTACTCGCTGGCCTCGTCGTCCGCGGTCGATGCCCCGCGAGGAGTCGACTTTCTGTACGACGTCCACAGACTCAACGTGGCGGTGTCCCGAGCTCGGGCGATCTCGGTGATCGTGGCGTCGCCGGCGCTGCTGGACGCCGAGGTGCACAATCCCCAGCAGCTGCGCCTGGTCAACGCGCTGTGCAGGTTCTACGACCTCAGCGAACCGGTGGGTCCACCGTGATGAGCACCTTGCCGGTCACGCCGGCCTCGACCGCGGCGTGGGCGACAGCCGTCCGCGCCAGGTCGAAGTGGTGCAGCGGCAGGCCCGCGTCCGCGCCGACCCGGATCGCCCCGGCAGTCAGCGCCACGGTGATCGACTCGATAGCCGCCCGTTTGGCTGCTTCCGGTTCGGTGTAGACCAGCACGAACTGCCAGCGCGCATTGGGTGCCATCAGCTGACGCACCGGCAGGGTCATCTCGTCCCCGCCGTTGTTGGCATAGATCGCGACCACCCCGTGCAGCGCGATCACCGCAGCATCCAGCGCCGCGTTCTGCGCAGGCGCCACCTCGACGATCACGTCCACGCCGTCCGGTGCGATCTCCCGCACCGCAGCCACCACGTCGATTTCGCGGTAGTTGAGGACGTGCTGCGCGCCCGCAGCCGTGGCGAGGGCGGCCTTCTCGGGGCCGCTGACCGTGCTGATCACCTCGGCGCCGGCCCACCTCGCCAGCTGGATAGCAGCATTGCCGACGGCACCGGCACCGCCGGCAACCAGCACCGTTCGACCGGCCAGCGCGCCGGGGCTCAACCGTTGCGGCCCGAGCTCGTTCAGGGTCAGGCACCGGTGCGCCGTCATGAAGGGAATCGGCAGGGCTGCACCGAGCTCGGTGCTGACACCGGGCGGCAGCGGGACGGCCCGGCTTTCGGGTACCACGGTGTATTCAGCTGCGGTCCCCCACCGGCGCTGGTACGCGGCTTCCCATACCCAGACCCGTTCGCCGATCCGCTCAGCTGACACCCCGGCCCCGACGGCGTCGACCACGCCCGCCCCGTCCTGGTTCGGCACCCCCTTGTCGAAGGCCAGCGGCTGACCGGGCGCGGCGCCGCGCCGCGACTTCCAGTCGGTGGGATTGACCCCCGAGTATTCGATCCGGACCCGGACCTCGTGGTCCGCCGGCTCCGGCAGCTCCACCTCGTCCAGGCCCAGTACGTCAGGATCTCCGGTCAGCGCATAGGTGATGGCTCGCATGATCATCTCAAGGCACCAGAGCTGGCAGATGTTCCATCCGCACCCCCGGGCATCCCACGGCGGGAATGGGGCGACCTCGCTGCTGACGCCGCGCCGATGTTGGCGTAACCTAACCGTGACCTGTTGGGAGCCTGCCCTCTGTACCGGAGGACACCGACGGGTCACCGCCGAGTCGACGTCATCGGACCGGACTGGTTGGCACGCTGCCGGCCACCACGGTCCTGTCGAGCCGAGGACCCACCGTTTCTGGGGTGAATCGGGGCCGGCCGGATCGCACTGCGAGCCGGTTCAGCTCTGTAGGGCCACTACTTCCTGGCCCGAATCCGACAGCTAACTTGGTAGGCGGTCAACTGGAAGAGGAGTTCGGCCACCCGTGGCGCTTGCTCGAATATCGCGGTCCCACCGCATCCTGATCGGTTCTGCAGTCGTGGCTGGCGCCTTGGTCCTCGCGCCGCTCTCGGCGGGCGCCGCACCGCACCTGTCGACTCCGGTATCACCCGGTGCCGCGGCAACCGCCACCTCCGGCGGCACCGCCCCGGCGGCCACCGCCGCAGATGTGACCACGAAGATCGCGTCCCTGGCCACCGCGAACGAGAAGTTGACCGAGCAGTTGAACGCTGCCCAGGTCCGCCTGGACAGTGCGCAGGCCGCGGCAGATCGGGTGAGCCGGTCGGCGCAGGACGCCCAGCGGGCCGCGGCGGCCGCGCAGCGGGCATTGGCCATCTCACTGGCGCAGCAGTACAAGTTCGGGACGTTCAGCCGCACCGCCGCGCTGTTCTCCAGCGTCTCGGGCCAGAGCTACCTCGACCAGATTCAGACCCTCAACCTGATGGCCGCCCACCAGGCTGACGTCGCCTTCAACGCCAATGCGGCCAATGGCAGGGCCAAGGCGGCTCAGCTGGCCGCCCGCACGGCCGTCGATGCGGCGGCAAGCCACAAGGCGGCGGTGGTCGCCCAACGCGCGGACCTGCAGCGCCAGATCGGCAAGTACCAGAGCCTGCTCACGACCCTGACGGCCAGTGCCCGCACCGCCTACTTCGGGTCCCAGAACGCCACCTCGGAACAGATCTCAGCGGCGGTCGCCACCTACACGATCGGTTCCAGCCCGAAGGACATCATCGCCGTACGCGCTGCGCTGACCCAGCTCGGCAAGCCCTACGTGTGGGCTGCAGCGGGACCGGACGCGTTCGACTGCTCCGGCATCACGATGTGGGCCTGGGCGCAGGCCGGCGTGAGCATGCCGCACCTCGCCTCGTCCCAGCAGACGATGGGCACTCCGGTCGACAAGAGCCAGTTGCGACCCGGCGACCTGGTGTTCTTCGGTTCACCGGCCTACCACGTGGCCATGTACATCGGGGCCGGCATGGCGATCCAGGCCCCCACCTCGGGTGACGTCGTCAAGATCTCGCCGCTGGCAGCCATGAGCGACTACAGCAGCGCCACCCGGGTCGGCTGACCGGTCCCGCAGGCTGGCCGAGCAGGATCCGCTAGGCGGGCGCGGTCCCGTCCGGCAAGGGCAGGTTCTGCAACCGGACCTGGCCGCGCGCCAGTGCACGGCCGTCCTCGCCGGTGATCGTCACCAGCCACAACTGCTGTACCCGTCCCTGCTGCAGCGGCTCGGCTACCACCGCCGCACGGCCGGACTTCGCCGACCGCAGGAAATCGGTGCCGTTGTGGACGCCGACTGCGAACTGGCCCCGATCACGCACCGCCAGGCTGGCCCCGATGCTCGCAGCGGTCTCCACCGCAGTGGCGTAGACGCCACCGTGCACGACGCCCCATGGGGTGTGGTGCTGCTCGCCGAGGTCCAGATGACCCGTCACCCGGCCACCGTCCGCGCTGTCGAGAACCAGGCCCGCGGCGCTCACGAAGGCGCTGGCGTCGAGCAGGCTGAACGCTGCCGACGACTCGTCGGGGACCTGGGCGCTCATACCGGACCCGCAGACACCGGGCCCGCGGACACCGGACCCGCAGACACCGGGCCGGTCAGATCCCAGTCCGCCACGTTGGAGATCCGCCGCAGGTCCCTGCCGTGCACCGCTTCGCCGCAGGTACCGCAGCGCCACGGACCGTGCACGTCGTGACCCTTGTGCAGCAGGGTCATCGGCGGATCGGCGACCACGAAGTCATCGCCCCACTGACGCAGCGCCTGGAGCACCGGTCCGAGCGCCTTACCCGATTCGGTCAGGTGATAGCCCGACCGTGGCGGGTTTGCCTGGTACTGACGACGCTCCAGCACCCCGGCCTCGGTCAGCTCCTTCAACCGGGCGGCCAGCCGATCCCGGGGGGCGCCGGTGTTGCGCGCGATCTCGGAGAATCGGTGATTGCCGAACATCACCTCGCGGACGGCGAGCAACGACCAGCGGTCCCCGATGATGGCCAGCGCGCCGGCGACCGAGCACGGCCGGCCCTTGATGTCGTCGAGTTCGAGCAGCGGAGTCTGAGGTGTGGAGTTCACCGCTCAAGGTTTGCACATCAAACCGACTCTCGCCACCCTCCCGCGACCTAGGATGACGTCATGCAGGGCAGCTCGCAATCCCGGCCGGCCATTCTCACCGTCGATGACGATCCCAGTGTGTCCCGCGCCGTCGCGCGGGATCTGCGTCGGCAGTACGGCAGCACGCATCGCATCGTCCGCGCCGAGTCCGGGGCCGATGCCCTGGACGCACTTCGCGAGATGACCCTGCGCGGCGATGTGGTCGCGGTGATCCTCGCCGACTACCGGATGCCGAACATGAGCGGCATCGAGTTCCTGGAGCAGGCGATGGATCTGGTGCCGGCGGCCAAGCGGGTGTTGCTGACCGCCTACGCCGATACCGACGCCGCCATCGAGGCGATCAACGTGGTGGACCTCGATCACTACTTGCTCAAGCCCTGGGATCCGCCGGAGGAGAAGCTCTACCCGGTGCTGGACGCCTTGCTGGAGTCCTTCGCCCGCTCGGATCATCGTGCGGTGCCCGAGACCAAGGTGGTGGGTCACCGCTGGTCCGCAAGATCCTCCGCGGTACGCGAGTTCCTGGCCCGCAACCAGGTTCCGTACCGGTTCTTCCACGCCGACGAGGCCGAAGGGGCTCGGCTACTGCTGGCCGCCGGTGCTGATGACCGGCGGCTGCCGGTGGTCATCACCGACACCGGCGAGGCGCTGATCGAGCCCACCGACAGCGAGCTGGCCGACCGGGTCGGACTGAGCACCACCCCCAGCAAGGACTTCTACGACCTGATCGTGATCGGCGGCGGACCGGCGGGACTGGGTGCGGCGGTGTACGGCGCGTCCGAGGGTCTGCGCACCGTCCTGATCGAGCGGACGGCCACCGGGGGCCAGGCCGGCCAGAGCAGCCGGATCGAGAACTACCTGGGCTTTCCCGACGGGGTGTCCGGTGCCCAGTTGACCGACCGGGCACGGCGGCAGGCCACCAA
>JBBQFE010000197.1:0-5975 GCA_038321605.1 Mycobacteriales bacterium
ATCATCATGTGCGACGCGGACCTCGAATACTCCCCCGAGCAGATCCCCTCGCTGCTCGCGCCGGTACTGGACGGCAGTGCGATTGTCGTCTACGGCACCCGGACCTTCGGCAGCCACAACGCCTACTCGTACCTTTACGTACTCGGAAACCGCGGTGTGACGACGGCGGCCAATGTGCTGTTCAACTGCTACATCAGCGACCTCGAGACCTGCTTCAAGCTGATGCCCCGAGCGCTCTACCGCGAGATGGACATCAGGTCGGCCGGCTTCGGCATGGAGGCCGAGATCACGGGCAAGATCCTTCGTCGCGGGCTCAGGCCGTACGAGATTCCGATCACTTACCACGCACGTAGCCGCGAGGCAGGCAAGAAGCTGACGTGGAAGGACGGCGTCGCGGCCATCGCGATCCTGATGCGCGAACGCTTCGTGCGACGCGCGGCCTGACGCTCGGCCGGATCCTCCGAAGCTCCGGATGACGGTCGCCGACACCCTCGAACCGGAGCCCTCCGCCGAACCGCCGGCGAGCTGGGGCCGACACGTATCCGGCTGGGCCACGCCCGCTCGGCTCGTCGACGCGGCCCTTGCGGCGACGATTGCCGCCCTGACCTTCATCGTGCACGACGTCGGCTATGCCCTGCGGGTGCCCTTCTGGGTCGACGAGGCGTGGGTGGCGGTGTCGACCAGGGTCAATCTGCGCGCACTTCCGCATGTGGTCGCCGTGTCACCTCTCGGCTGGACGCTGCTACTGCGCACGATGGTCTTCGGTGGCCCGCAGCGCCTGCGGATGCTGCCGCTGATCTTCGGAGCACTTGCGGTCGTTGCGGCCTACGGTTTCGTGCGGGCGGTGCCCTGGCCGTCGGTGTGGTGGTCGCGGGTGGCAGCCTCACTCGCCGCCGGCGCGGTGCTGCTGACGCCGTCCTCGTTGCTGCATGACGACCTGAAGCAGTACACCGCGGACGGCTTCGCGATGTTGGCATCACTGTTTCTGCTCGCACGGCTGGAGGCGAAGTGGAGCAAGAAGGCCCTCGCCTCGGTCGCCGTCGGGCAGGTTGTGCTGTTCCTGGTCAGCTTGACCGCGCTGTTCGTCGCGGTGGCGGCCTTCGCGGCGATCCTCACCGGCTGCATGCTGCGAAGGCAGTGGCGGCGGGCCGGGGCGGCGACGGTGGCGGGCCTGGCGAGTGGTGCCGGCCTCGGCGTGCTGTTTCTCGTGCTGTACGGGCCGCAGATCAGGCCTAACCTCACGTCGTACTGGACTCACTTCTACCTGCCGGTGAGCAAAGGCATCGGTCCGAGCCTGAATTACCTGCACCTCCGAAGTGGCGAGATGGCCAGATATCTCGGGATGGGCCCGCTGCTTCTCGCGGTGGCGCTGGTCGTCGGTGGAATGGTGACCCTGATCCTGTCGGGCAGACCCACGCTGGGCTGCTTTCCACCGCTCATGGTGATCGAGATGATGGTGTTGTCCGCGGCGAAGAAATACCCCCTCTTCGACTCCCGTACCTCCCACTTCCTGACCGTGATGTTCGCCGCCTACGCGGTGATCGGGCTGGTGGGCCTGGCTGGCCTGCTGGCCCGGCGGAGCGTGGTGGCCGCATTGCTGGCACTGACAGTGCTGAGTGCGCTGTTCGTCGTCAACGTGCAGGGCGGCCTTCGCTCGCACGACATCCCGCCCGAGGACGTGCGTACCGCGACCCGGTACGTTTTCACCCACCGCCACCCGGGCGACGTCGTGCTGGTCAGCGCAAGCGCAAGTGAGGGTTTCAGCTACTACTGGCCCGTCGGGCGTCCGGTGTGGCACCGGGACCCAGCTGTCGCCACCAACTTTCAGACGACTTTTCCTGATCAGCCGGGCATCATCGTCGCGGCGGATCGATCCCCGGGGGGCATCCAGGACGCGACCGTCGCCGCCGTCAGGCAGGCACGTCGCCACTCCGGTGCGCGGATCTGGCTGGTCCGGATGCATGTCACCCTTCCCGAACAAGCCAGCTGGCAACGGGTCATCGCCGCAGGCGGGCTGAGCGTCGCGGGCGTCATCGAGTGCTCGCTGGTGATTCTGCAACCGCAACCGCCTGGCCAGCAGACCGAACCGACCCAGTTGCACGGCCGGGCGCTGGCCCCCGGTTGTTGAGGTCCGACTCGCCCCGGGACCGCGATCACCGAAATTTCAACAACCGAATCGGCTTGTCGGGAATGCCGTTGTTGTCAACGGATCTATCGTGACAGACACCCAGCCCGTATGAGGAGCCGCGATGTCCAGCAGTCACGAGAAATTCGCCCCGGCCAGCGGCGGCCGCAGCCTGTTTCGGATGACGGTGCTCGCAGTCATCGTGCTCGGCGTCGTCATCGCCGGGTCGGTGGCGTTGTTCGGCGGCTACGGTTCCACCGATGGCGGGCATGTCGCGGTGGTGCGCAACGGTGGCCCACTGGACAACACCAAGATCCGCCAGATAGTCGCTGCCGGCTCCGGTCGAACTCGGATCGGGTTCAACTCGGTGATGCATCCGTATCCGACGTCGCAGCGCTTCTTCACCATCAGTTCGGCCGGTAACGGCGACGCGAACGAATCCATCACCGTGCCGACCGCCGACGGGGTGAACGTCGGAGTGGAGGGAACCGCCTACTTCACGTTGAACACCAGTCCCCAGGACGACTACGCAGTACTCAAGGCGTTCGACAATGCCTACGGCACCCGAAAGTTCAAGTGCTCCGGATCGGCGGACTCCAAGGACCTGTGGGACGGCGACGCCGGTTTCTCCTGCTTTCTCGACCAGATCTTCTCGCCGGTGATCAACAACGATCTGCGGACCAGCATCGGCGACGTCAAGTGTTCGGACCTGGTCAGCTCGTGCTCGCTGGTGCAGAACAGCACCGCAGCGATCGATCCGACGAAGGTGGGCCAGGGAAACGTCAACCTGGCCAACATCGAGAAGAACATCAGCGCCTCGCTGACGTCGGACCTGAATCAGACCCTGGGCGGCGACTACTTCCAGAACGTGAAGTTCAATCTCGCGAAGATCGACCTGGACGCCGCGGTGCAGAAGGCCATCAGCACCGCGCAGGCCAGCTTCGCGCAGGTCTCTCAAGCCCAGGCCGATCTGAAGAAGGCGCAGATCGAGGCGCAGGCCAACAAGGCCAAGCAGCAGGGGTACACGGCCTGCCCAGCCTGCGCCCAACAGGATCTGATCTCCAAGCTGCCCCAGGGCATCACCGTGTTCGCCCCGGGGACGGGGTCGGGAATCAACCTTGCGGTACCGTCGAAATAGGCGAAACTCATCGGTTGCGTGCGTCGGAGGTTGCTCGTGGGGCGGATCCTCCTTGAGGTCGGCGTGCTTGCCGCCGTCGTCGTCGGCCTGCTGAGCATGGCCCGGCGGCTGGACGCGCTGCGCCGGGGTTACACCCGCGAACTCTCCCCACCGGCGGACGCGACCTGGACGGCGGTGCACCGCGGCACCGCTGACGAGCACACCGAAGTCATGGTCGTGCTCCGCAGCGGACCCGACGGTCAGGTCTGGGATCGGCGCAGCTGCGCGATCATCACCAACACCGACCCCGCGTACGACAAGCTGCTGTACAACGCCATGGAGGACGCCCGGCAGCGGGCCACCCTGCTCAACTCACTCGGCGGGGACTGACCCGTGGCGGGCCTTGGGCGGCGTCGGAAATGTGGCTGACATACCGCTTCCCTACGGTCGGAGCATGGTCGTCCACGCGTTGCCCGCGACGCCGAATACCGTTCGCTGGGGTTACTTCGACCCAGACCTGCCACCTGCGCTGACGATCAGTTCAGGTGACCTCGTTCAGGTCGAGGCGATCACCCACCACGCCGGGGATGCCCCCGATCTGTTGATGGACGAAGGGATCCGGGCAGTCTTCGACCAGGTGGTGGACCGCGGACCCGGCCCACATCTGTTGACCGGTCCCATCGCCGTCGAGGGGGCTGAACCCGGAGACACCCTCGAGGTCCGGATCCTCAATCTGGAACCTCGACTTGCCTACGGCTCGAACTTCGCCGGCCACTGGGGCCACCTCTACCAGGACTTCGGCAAGGAAAGGGTCACCGTCTACAGCATCGATTCGGCCCGGGCGCTGGCGAGGGCCGAGTTCGGGTACGACTGGCCGTTCCCTGCCTCGGGCGACAACCCTGGCGCAGTGGTGGCACCGGGATCCGTTCCGCGGGTTGCGGCGCTGGCCGGGGTCGCCGTGCCGTTGCGCCCGCACCTGGGCACCATCGGCGTTGCGCCGGCCCAACCAGGACGGCACAGCAGCGTGCCACCCGGCGACCATGGCGGCAACATCGACAACTGGCGGATCGGGGCCGGCGCGACCATGCACTACCCGGTGCTCGTTGCAGGCGCGATGCTCTCGGTCGGCGATCCGCACGTCTCGCAGGGCGACGGCGAGATCAGCGGCACCGCGCTCGAATCGTCGCTCAACGGCCTGCTGCAGATCTTCGTCCGCCGCGATCTGGGATTCGGCTACCCGGTGCTCGAGACCGCGGATCGGTGGACCGTACACGGCTTCGGCGATGACCTGGACGAGGCGATGCGCCAGGCATCCCTGCGACTACTGGACCTGCTCGGCTCCCGGTTTGGTCTCAGTCGCGACGATGCCTACTCGCTGATGAGCGTGGCCTGCGACTTCACGATCACCCAGGTCGTCGATCAGCGCCAGGGGGTGCATGCGACGGTGGACAAACGGCTGTTCGTGGGCAACTGAGCGGCTTGCGCTGCTGGACATTCGGTCCCACCGACGGGGTGCCCGATGCGATCACGGGATTGGCCCTCGGTGCGCTGGTGGAAGTCGATCTGGACGGCACCGCCCGGGCCTGACCGCGAGCGCGCTGCAGACCGGAAACCAGAAACCAGAAACTCAGCGGTCAGCGGTCAGCCGTCAGCCGTCAGGCTCCGCAACTGGTCGAGAGAATCGCGCAAAATCTGCAACAGACCGTCCCCGGCCGGAGCTGTCACCCAGCGCTCGAATGCGACGCGAAAGACGGCGATTCCGGCCTCTGCGGCCAGGCTCGCCTCGGGTTCGGTCACGCCGCGGCGTCGTAGACCCTCGGCAAGAGAGGTGGCCCAGGCGGCCATCTTGATCAGCTCGCGTTCCCGCAGCTCCGAATGGGCCGCGATCACCGACTGGCGTTGCCGGGAGTAGTCGCGGTGTTCGCCGAGCAGTTCGGCTGCGATCTCCAGGGCTGCCGCGACCGCCCGCATCGGGGGCGTCGCGGCCGGTGCGGCGTCCAGGGCCGCAACCATGCGCTCCTGCAACTGAGCCGAACCATCGAACAGCACCTCGCGTTTGTCGGCGAAGTACCGGAAGAACGTTCTGGCGGTGAGTCCGGCCCGTTCGGCGATGTCTGCCACCGTCGTCTCATCGAAGCCGCGTTCGACGTAGAGCTCCAGCGCGGCCTGCCGCAAACGGTTGCTCGCGTTCGGCTCCCATCGACCCATGCCAGCAGTGTAGTGATGTCATAGCGCGACATCACCTGCTACGGTGATGTCATCAAATGACATCACCGCTGCGAGCGGTGCTCAGAGGAGGACCTCATGCGCGTATTCGTCACCGGGGCGTCTGGCTGGATCGGCTCCGCCGTCACGTCCGAGCTCATCGGCTCGGGACATCAGGTGGTCGGCCTCGCCCGTTCCGACTCGTCAGCTGCGGCGGTCGAAGCACTCGGGGCAGAAGTCGTGCGCGGCGAGCTGGACGACCTCGACACCTTGCGGGCGGCAGCCACAGCCTCCGACGGCGTCATCCATCTGGGCTACAACCACGACTTCTCCGCAATGGGCGCCGCGGCCCAGACCGATCTGCGCGCGATCGAGGTGATCGGCGAAGCACTCGAGGCCAGCGACCGCCCGCTGGTGATCGCCTCGGGCACGCTGGGACTGGCGCCCGGACGGGTCGGCACCGAGCAGGACCACCCCGACGCCGGCATGCACCCGCGGATCGCCTACGCTGTTGCCGCCCTCGCTCTC
>JBBQFE010000198.1:0-5932 GCA_038321605.1 Mycobacteriales bacterium
CTCGCCGCTACCGAGTTGAACTTCACCCAGGGCAGCAACCAGTACACCGGTCGGACCTCTGACCTGCTCATCAACGGTGACGGCTTCTTCCAGGTGAAGAACCAGGGCCAGTTGAACTACACCCGCGCGGGCTCGTTCCAGCTGGATGCCGCCGGGCATCTCACTGCACCGGACGGCTCGATCCTGCAGGACGCCGCCGGCGGCAACCTCGACCTGTCGGCGCTGAGTTCGGGCACCTACGTGTCGTGGAGCATCTCATCGCAGGGCGTGGTCAATGCCGTCGACAGCACCGGGGCGACCACTGCCCTGGGCACCGTGGCGATCGCGACGTTCGCCAACCCGGCGGGTCTGTCCAAGGTCGGCGACAGCCAGTACCAGGCCAGCAGCAACTCCGGACTGCCACAGGTCGGCACGGCTGGTTCCGGCGGACGTGGCTCGCTGACGCCGGGCTACCTCGAGATGTCCAACGTCGACCTGGCCGGTGAGCTCACCAATCTGATCATCTCCGAGCGTGGCTTCCAGGCCAACTCGCGCGTGATCACGACGTCGGATGAGGTTCTGCAGGCGCTCATCAGCCTGAAGAACTAGTCGACACCGTCTGATGTCCATCGGTGGCCCGTTGTCGCAGCCGCACCTGGCGCGACGGCGGGCCATCGCTGGCATTGGCGGCCCGGCAACCCTCAACTCAACACACCAAATGCCGATAAGTACGGCAAGGAGGACCCACGGATGGGTCCGAACCTCAACCTTGGACGGATCCGTTGATAATCTTGCGTCGGCTTAGCGGCCCACAATTCGCGCTCAACCCTGACCTCATCGAACGCGCCGAGGCGACCCCGGACACCGTCGTGACCATGGTCAATGGGAACAAATACCTGATCTGCGAGACGCTCATCGAGCTGACCGAGGAGATCCGCGACCACCGGGCCCGCATCATCGCCCTGGCCGAGGACCTGGTGGTAGACCACGGCTCGTCCGGGGTGCTGAACAGCGCCTCGCAGGGCAGCCACCCTCGCCTGCACGATGTCTCGACCCCGGCTCCGGGCACCGACAACCCGGTCGTACCGATCCGCACCCGGGAAGCGTGATGGATGCCGGTCTGATCATCGGGGTCGTGCTGGCGCTGGTCGCCATCGTCGGTTCGGTGACCATGGAGGGCGGCAACATCGCCTCCATCTTCCTACCGGCCCCCATGGTGCTGGTGTTCCTGGGCACCATCGGTGCAGCCGTGGCCGGTGGACTGATGAAGGACGCAACCGCCCTTCCCAAGCACATGATCCGCGCGTTCACCGCAAAGGCACCTAACTCCGACGCCGCAATCCAGACCCTGATCGAACTCGCCGGCCGCGCCCGCCGAGAGGGTCTGCTGGCCCTGGAGGACGAGGTCAACCAGATCGAGGACGACTTCCTGCGCAGGGGTCTGCAGTTGGCCATCGACGGCACCGACGCCGAAGAGGTCGCGATCATCCTGACTGCCGAGGTCGACACGAAGCGGTCCGCGGACAAGGCTGCGGCGAAGCTGTTCGCCGACATGGGTGGCTACGCCCCGACGATCGGCATCATCGGTACGGTGCTCGGCCTGGTGAAGGTACTGGGCCACCTCTCATCGCCGTCGAAGCTCGGGGCCGAGATCGCCAGCGCCTTCGTCGCGACCCTCTGGGGCGTCATGACGGCCAACGTGTTCTGGCTTCCGCTGGGCAGCCGGCTCAAGCGGCTCAGCGAAGCCGAGTGCAACCAGATGGACGTGATCATCGAGGGCATCCTGTCGATTCAGGCGGGTTCCAACCCGCGGCTGGTCGAGCAGAAGCTGCAGAGCCTGATCCCCCGCACCAACGCCAAGCCGAGCGATGAACAGGATGTCGCGTAGTGAGCACCACAGCGCGGGCTCGGGGCGGTCGGCGTCGCGGCGGGCATGAGGAGGAGCACGAGAGCAGCGAGCGCTGGATGGTGACCTACGCCGACATGCTGACCCTGCTGCTGGTGCTGTTCATCGTGCTGTACGCGATCTCGCAGGTGAACACCTCCAAGTTCGCCGAGCTCAAGAGCGGTCTCGCCTCGGCCTTCAAGAACGGTCAACCCTCGGTGCTCACCGCGGGCAGCGGCATCGTCGGTGGCGAGTCGGTGACCTCCCAGCAGTCCGTGGTCGGTCCCAACAGCGTCACCCTTCCGCAGACCCAGAAGGGCACGCCGTCGGTCAGCGATGCCACGGCCGCGCAGCACGAGGTGGAGCAGTTCACCAAGATCAAGGCCGCGATCAAGGCCGCCCTGCATGCACGGGGCCTGGACGGCACCGGGCTGTTCAGCATCGACCAGCGCGGACTTGTGGTCACCATCGTCACCAACGAGCTCGTCTTCGCCGGTAACAGCGCAGTTCTGGAAGACGTCGGCAGGACCATCATGGACACCGTCGCCGGGCCGCTTCGCGGCATCGACAACCAACTGCAGATCGACGGCCACACCAACCAGCAGAACGTCAGCACAGCGCCTTACCCGAGCGGCTGGGAGCTGTCCTCGGCGCGGGCGTCATCCGTCGTCCGCTACCTCATCGAGCACGAATCGATCAGCGCGGCCCGGTTGAGCGCCGTCGGGTACTCCGACCAACGTCCGCTGCTGGCGCCGACCGATCCGCGGTCGATCACCCGCAACCGACGGGTGGACATCGTGGTGTTGAGCAAGCTGCCGGCCAGCGCAGCGGCGCAACTTCCCGCACTCGGAAAGTCAGCCAATGACACCGCCAACTAGCACCACACCGATCCAGACCGCCATGCCAAGGAGCACCTCATGACCGTCACCGAGACCAACCCGGCTCGCATCGCCAGTTCTGTATCCCCGGGCGACGGGGGGCGCAACGGGGGCAAGGGCGGTGCCAGCGGCAAGGGCAAGGGCAAGGAGAAGGGCGGCAAGAAGTCCAAGAAGATGAAGATCATCATCCTGGTGGTGATCCTGCTCGCAGCCGGTGCCGCAGCAAAGTTCACAGTGCTGGCGCCAGCCAAGGCGACCGGGCCGGTCAAACCGGTGCCCGGGCCGGTGATCGCGATGGACGAACTCACCCTGAACCTGGACGGCGGACACTTCCTGCGGCTCAAGTTGTCGCTGGAAACGACGCTGGGAACCAGCTCGGAATTCGAGGTCACCGAAGGCATTCAGGCAGTCATCGACGAGTACAGCAACCGCGCGGTCGCCTCACTCACCGGCAACGTCGCACGGGACAAGGCCCGTGCCGAACTGCTCAAGAAGTTGCAGGTCATCTACCCGAAAAAGATTCTCGATGTCTACTACACGGAGTTCGTAATGCAGTAACGCCCGAACTTCGTCTCGCCCACCTGCTCAGGTCCGGGCGCCTGCCGCCGAACAGACACATGTGACATCGAGCGGATCACCCACTGCCGGGACCGGCGCACCCCTGTTGCGACGCTCCGCGCCTGGCGTGGCACCTGCCTATGACTTCCGCCGACCAGCCAAGCTGTCCCGCGATCACACCCGCGCGCTGCAGATGAGCTACGAGACCTTCGCGCGCCGCCTGAGCACTCAGCTGACCACCGGCATGAGGCAGATGTGCCAGGTAAGCCTGGTGGCCATCGAGCAGCAGACGTACGAGGAATACGTGGGCGGCCTCGCGCAGACGACGATTCTGGCGGTGCTGGACCTGGATCCGCTGCCCGGCACCGGCATCCTGGAATTCTCCGTGCCGACGGCGTTGGCCTGCGTGGACTACCTGCTGGGCGGACCGGGCGGCGACCAGCCCACCCGCGCCCTCACCGATATCGAAACGCCGTTGCTGCGGGGCCTGGTCGAACAGATGCTCGGCGTGCTGCGCTACGCCCTCGAGCCGACGGCGATCGCTCCCGCGCTCAACGGGATCGAATACAGTCCCCAGTTCCTGCAGGCCGCCAGCGCCACCGACATCTTCGTCGTCGGCTCGTTCGAGATGCGTATCGGCAATCAGGTCTGCCTGGCGACCCTGTGCCTTCCGCTGAACTCGATCATGCCGCGCCTCGTCGCCAAGAGCGATCGGAAGCCCACCACCGCCGCCGAGCAGTTGGCCGTGCAACACAACGCCGAGCGGGTCCGGGCCGCGCTCAGCGGTGCACCCATCGACGTCTCGGTCCAGTTCAACTCGCTGCGCCTGACACCGTCGCAGATCGTGGGTCTGCAGCCGGGAGATGTCGTCGAGCTTCGGCACCGGGTAACGACGCCCCTGACCATTCAGGCGGGCGGCAGCACATTCGCGCACGCCCTCGCCGGCCGATCGGGCACTCGCCTGGCCGGCTTGATAGTTGCAGCACCGAAGGAGAACTCCCAGTGACCGCAACGGTTTCGATCACCAAGGCAGTGGAACAGGCTGCGCTGGCGGCACTCGCCAACATTCCCATCGCAGATGCGCTGACAGTGGGCACCGCCTCGACGTCGGCGGCCCCGGCTGGATTCAACGGCGTGGCGGTGTCGGCCCGGTTCACCGGCGACCACACCGGCGAGGTGCTGGTGGCTGTCGAGCAGTCGGTCGCCGATGCGCTGCAGAATTCTCCGCTCGGAGCGCTTGATCTGACCGCCGCCCTGGCCCCGGCCCTGGCCGCGGCCTGCGCCACCCTCGGCAATGTGGTCACCGGTCCCGGTCAGGCCCTGGCCCAGTCCACCGCGCTGGACGCGATCCTCAGCAAGCAGCACAGCGCGGTCGTCGGGCTGAGCCACAACGGCAGTACCCGGGCTCTGGTCGGCCTGGCGGTCATCGCTGAGGACCACCAGCCTGCAACGCCGACCTACCCGAGTCGCGCCGAGCTGGACGAGCGGAACGCGGCACCCTCGGTCCGTACCTTCGTCCCGGCTCCGGTGAGCCAACACGGGCTGGAGATGCTCCGCGATGTGGCGATGGAGGTCACTGCGCAGATCGGTGGCACCCGGATGACCGTCCACGAACTGCTGTCGTTGTCCGACGGAGCCGTCATCGAGCTCGACCGGGCGGCCGGCGCGCCGGCGGACCTGCTGGTGAACGGGCACTTGATCGCCCGCGGTGAGGTCGTCGTCGTGGACGAGAACTTCGGACTGCGGATCACCGAGATCGTGTCGACCGAGTCGAGCCGGGCCGACCAGCTGTGAATGCTGTCGAACTCGTCGGCAGGATGCTGCTGGCGCTGGGCGTCGTGCTCGGCATCATGTGGGCGCTGGCGAAGTTCGCGCGGCGGCCGTTGACCGGCAAGACCGACCGGGTCGTGACCGTGCTTGCGCGCCAGCAACTCAACCGAAACGCCTCGGTCGCGGTACTCAAGATCATGGACCGCGCACTGGTCGTGGGAGTCACCGAATCCGGTGTGCGCCTGCTGGCCGAGACCGACCTCGAGCCGATCGAGCAGGTACTCGTCGACCAGCGACCAGCGGCCGGCCGCCGGCGCGCCCGCGCGCTGCCGGTGGACCCGGAGCTGGTCGAACTCGCAGCGATCCTGCCGCCCGAGGCCTCAGCCGAAGCACCCCTCGAGGCTGTCGGGGCCGGCTCCCGTTCGGCGCTGGACGGATCGGTGCTCTCTCCCAAGATGTGGTCGCAGCTGGTGAATGCAGCCCGCGATGTGACGGTGCGCCGATGAGCGTCACGTCGACGGCCTGCCGGGTGGTGCGCCGGACGACGATCGCCGCCCTGATGTGCCTGGCGGCGCTGATCATGGTCTCCGGCCACGGGTCACCCGCAGCGGCGGCCACGACATCTTTCCCCATGCACACTCAGGTGATTCCGCTACTGGCACCGGCCGTGGGGCCCGTTGCACCGTCGGGGCCGGCGGCGCCGAGCGCGCCGGTAGCTCCCACCAACGCCGGAACCGTGTCGGTTAACGTCGATCCGAAGCCGAGCAGTTCGGTCACCGTGCTGCTGTTGGTCACCGTGCTGTCGGTGGCTCCCTCGATCATCCTGCTCATGACGAGCTTCACCAAGATCTTCATGGTGCTG
>JBBQFE010000199.1:0-5911 GCA_038321605.1 Mycobacteriales bacterium
CTACCGCGACGCCTCGCTGCGGTTCGAGTACGGCAAGACCGACGTGGACTCGTTCTACACAGGCTGGCTGGACAGCGCCGCCCTTCAGCGAGAGGTACTCGTGCCGCTCGGAGCCGGCGGTGAGGGCCGGTATCTGCCGGCTCTGCGTGATCCCGACACGAACCGCTCGATCCACGGCACCGGAGCCGCGCTCCCGGCGACCGGCGTTCTGCTGCTGCGCGGCGAGCTGCTGCTGGGTACCGGCCTCGATCTGGATCTGGTCGTCCACGCCAGCGTCAGCAGACAGGCGCGCAAGCGGATCACCGCTGAGATCATGCCGTCCTGGTCCTGGACGCTGCCGGCATTCGACCGCTACGACATCGACGTGGACCCGGTGTCCGCCGCCGATGTGGTGCTGCGCTACGACGATCCGTCCCGTCCGGCCCTGGCGGTCAACGCCGCCTGACTGCGGCGGTGGTCAGCCTTCGATGAGCCAGCTCTCGATGAGTTGGCGCGCGATGGACATTCCCGGTGGCAGCGCCCGCAGCATTCCCGCCGGCTGGTCCACACCCGCGCCGCCGTCCTCGTCACCCCACTCGCGTGCGGCGCGAACCTCCTCCCGGGTGAACCAGCCCGCCTCGGCGATCTCGTCTTCATCGGGGAACAGCGTGCAGTCCCCGTCGACCTCAGCTGTGTAACCCAGCATCAGCGAAGCCGGGAACGGATGCGGCTGGCTTGCCACGTAGCGCACGTTGCGGACCCGGATTCCGACCTCTTCGGCCACCTCCCGGATCACCGCGGCCTCCGCGGACTCGCCAGCTTCTACAAAGCCGGCCAGCACCGACAGCCGGCCCACCGGCCAGAGCGGGCTCCGTGCCATCAGGCAGCGATCCGCCTCGTCGCGAACCAGCATGATCACCGCAGGGTCCGTACGCGGAAAGTGCTCGGAGCCGTCCAGAGTGCATACGCGGGTCCACCCCGACTGCGCCGGTTCGGTCACCGCGCCGCAGCGGGGACACCTGGTGTGCCGCTGATGCCAGGCCTGCAGCGCGGTCGCGGTCGTGAGCAGGCCCACCTGTAGGTCATCCAGCTGTACCGCCAGCTCGCGCAGGCCACGCCAGTCGGCATCGACGCCAGCGGTGGCTGCCTCGGTGTATGCGAGCACCGCGAAGTACGCGACGCCGTCCGCTTCGCCCAGGAGTATCCGGTCACCCTCGAAGGGAACCTCGGCGGTAGGGAGCAGTGCAAGCTCACCGGTCGCGGTCACCGAACTCGTCGATGCGGCCGACAAAGCCAGCACCCTGGTCGATGGCCGCACCCATGCCGACTCGACCCAGCCGGCATCCGAACGCCGGTGCGCGACCCGGTCATGGGCAGAGCGCGCCAGCACCGGGATCGTCACGTCAGACACGGCTGACCTCAGCCACCCTGCACCTCGACGATTCGGCCCAGCGGCCCGGCGATCCGATCGGCATCCCCGACAGCCACACCGACCAGCGAGGTCGGAGCCAGGAACTCCGCGGCCACCTCCGCCACCTGATCCACCGTCACCGCGGCGAGCCGGTCGCGGTGCCTGGTCAACCATTCGAGGTCGAGGCCGGCTCCCAGCAGACCGGACAGGGTCGAGGCCAGACCGGCCTGGGTGGAGATGGACAGCGACATCGTCCCGATGGCGTACTGCCGGACCAGCGCCAGTTCGGCCTCGGTGATCGGCAGGGTCGCCATGCGCCCCAGTTCGTAGAACGTCTCGAGCACCGCCGGCCCCGTGACCTCGGTGGCCACGTCGGCCGAGAGGCTGAACGACGAGGCGAGTGTGGCATGGTCCAGCGCGCTGCGCGGCGAGTACGTGTACCCCTTGTCCTCCCGGATGTTCTCCACCCACCGGGACGAGAACATCCCACCGAACGCGAGGTTGGCCAGCTGCAACGCGGGGTAACGATCATCCAACCGGGTCAGGGCCCGGCCGCCGAACCGAAGCGAGGTCTGCACCGAACCCGGGCGGTCCACGAGCAGCAGACCACCGCGCTCGATCTGCGGCAACGCGGGCACCTTCCGCGTGCCGGCCGAGCCGGTCCAGGCGGCCAGCGAGCGTTCCGCGATGTCCAGGGCACGGCTGGGAACCACATCGCCGACGATGATCAGCAAGGCGCCCTCGGGTCGGACCAGGTCATGGTGCAGGGCACGGACCTGAGCCGCAGTGGTGGCCTGGACCTCATCGATCCTGGGCAGGCCGTAGCCGTACGGGTGGCCGGGCGCCATCCGCCGTCCCAGCGCCTCATTGGCGATGACGCCCGGCTCGGACCTGGCCAGCGTGATGCGCTCGACGAGGCGCGCTCGCTCACCGGAGACCTCGCTCTTGGGATACGAGGCCGAGCTGACCACATCGGCGAACACGCCGAGCAGGTCCGCCAGCTTCGCCGACAGTGCCGAGGCCGAGAGCAGCAGCCGATCGGCGTCCAGGCCCACTGCGAGATCGCCACCGAGCTCCTGCATCTCGATCGCCAACGACGTCCGGTCGAAATGCTCGGTGCCGGTCAGGATCGTCTCCGACAGCAGCGCCGACCGGGTCAGGTGATGGGACTTGCCGGACAGGAACGGCACCCGCAGCCGCACCTCGACCATGGGCACGGATGGGCGCCGCACGACCACCACCCGGACCCCGGATGACAGCACCCGCTCGGCGGTCGTGATCTTCTTCGGCTTGGCCGGAGCGGTCAGCGCCGGCACCGGCAGGGTGACAGCATGCCTCGCGGATTTGCGGGGTGCGGCTGCCGGCTGCTGGGACGAATCAGCGGTGGTGCTCATGCGTTGGCTCCTGGGATGAGTTCCACGACGGCTCGTGAGGACGGCACCAGCCTGGCGGCAGCAGCGCGTATGTCGGCGTCGGTGATCTGCGCGAGCAACGAGGGCAGTCGCAGGATCAACGACGCATCGCCGAACAGCAGCTGGAACTTGGCGAACTCGAGGCTGCGGTTGAGCACCTGGTCGAGCTCGCGGAAGATCGTCGCGGCGAACTTGGTGCGTACCCGGTCGATCTCACCCGGCTCGGTGCCGTCGGTCGCCAGCCGGGCGAGCTCGGCGTCCACGGCGGCGATGACCTTGTCGGTCGCGCCAGGATCGGCATAGTGGGCGGTGATGTTCAGTCGGCTGGGATCGCGCTCCTCCAGTGGATCGCCGAACGTGCCGAGGTAGGCGCCGATATCGGTGACCAAGCGCTTGGATTGCACCAGGCTGCGTTGCAATCGCGAAGCATCGCCGTCGGACAGGATCTCGGCAAGCAACAGGGTGGCGAGGTAGGTCTGCAGGTCGGTACCGGGATCAGGCACCCGGTACCCGAGTGCCACCGCGGGCATCGGCGCCAGCGCGTCGGACACGGTCGCGCGGCGCTCGGCGGCCAGTTCGGGCTCTGCGAAGTCCGGCCGGACCGGTCGCTTACGCCGCCGGATCGGGGCGAAGTGCCGTTCGATGAGCTCGAGCGCGTTGTCGGCGTCGAGGTCGCCTGCCACACACAGCACAGCGTTCGCCGGGGCGTAGTAGGAGTCGAAGAACGCCGAGGCATCGGCGACCGTTGCACTCTCGAGATCGACGAATCCACCGTAACCGTTGTGCGCATTGGGAAAAGTGTCGAAGAGTACCGGCGGCAGCACCAGCCACGGGAACCCGCCGTAAGGGCGGTTGAGGACGTTCACGCGGATCTCTTCCTTCACCACCGAGATCTGATTCGCGAGGTTCTCCTCGGTGATCCGCGGTGACCGCATCCGGTCGGCCTCCAGGAACAGCCCACGCTCGAAGGCATTGGACGGCAGCGCCTCGAAGTAGTTGGTGTAGTCAAGGTGCGTGCTGCCGTTGAACATTCCGCCGGAGGCCTGCACGTAACGGAAGTGCTCCAGCTTGTCCAGGTTCGCCGACCCCTGAAACATCAGATGCTCGAACAGGTGGGCAAAGCCGGTGCGTCCTTCCGGCTCGGAACGGAACCCCACGTCGTACAGCACGGCGATTCCGACCACTGGGGCGCTTCGATCGGGCGCGACCACCACTCGAAGGCCGTTGCCGAGAGTGTGGTGCACCAGCTCGAAGGACGGCGCGCGCAGGGTTGCCGCTGCGGACCTGCGGGGGGAAGGCGTGGCTGTGGACTTGTCGGTAGGCACCCGCCCACCTTATCCAGTGGGTATCAGGGTCAGATGATCTGGATGGTTCCGATGGTCGCCTCGGCCTTGCTCCACAGCTGCTGGGCCTCGTCCGGGATCGTCAACATGTAGATGCTGACACCGGCCTTGGTGGGGATGCCAACCACCCACAGCCGCTCGGTCTTCACCTTGAGGCCCTGCAGTGCCCGGTAGGCAGGGTTGATGGTGATGTCGGTGAGCAGTTCGTAGCCGGCCACGCCGGAGAACATTCTGGTGTGTGCGGCTAGCGTCTTGGACGTCGGCGCGTCGCCGTAACCGCGGACCAGCGCCAACTGCGTGCGCCGGGTCACCTCCGCCTGCACCTGCGCTGCCGTGGGAGGCGCCACCGGAGCTGAGGACGAAGCCGTCGGATCTGCCACCGGGACGACCCGGGCCGCCTTCCTCGAACCCTGCTCGAATCCGACCGTGTTGCCGGGTGGCGGACTCGCCAGGCTCAGCGGATTGCCCGATCCCTGGCTGATCACCCAGTTGGGTTCGACTTCCAGGCTCAAGGAGATTCTCAGGCCCAGGTAGTTGTCCGAATCGCCCTGGACGAGCGCGTTGTCGACGCACTGATACGACAGGTGCGATTGCTCGTCCCGAATGGTCGGGCAGCTCACGGTCGGCACTCCCCCACCGGTAGCGCCGCCGGAGCCGGCCGAACCACCCGAGCCGGCCGATCCGCTCGGCGGGCTGGACGGTGCCACCGAGGCCGAGGGCAGCGGCGCCGGGTTGGTGGCAGCCGTGGAGGAGTGACCGTTGCCGCGGAGCCCGTTGATCAAAGCAACCACCAGCACGATGACCACCAGCGCTCCCACTGCCAGCCAGACCCGGCCGCGGCGCGATGGCGGCGAGGGCGGCGGTGGCGCACCCCAGGCCAGATTGGACCCGCTGGCGACAGGGTAGGTCGAGTACGCAGGTGGCGCCTGCCATGCCGGGGCGGCGCCGGCCGGAACCGACCAGTCCGCGTCGTTCGTGCCGTCGTGCGGCGAGGTCCAGCTCCTCGGCTGCCAGCCCTGTTCCGGATCGGTCAACGACTCAGCCCTTCAACCCTGAGCGACCGAGCAAGGCAAGCTCCTGCCACAGCAGTCCGGCCGCCTCCGCACCCCTGAACAGCATCGACAGCGTCACCTTCTCGTTCGGCGCGTGGATCTGGTCGTCCGGCAGCCCGACCCCGAGGAACACCAGCGGAGCCTTGAGCGCCTTCTCGATCGCCGCCTCCGGACCCGAGCCGCCCTCCCGGGTGGGCAGCACCACGTCGGCGTCGAACGCTTCGCAGATAGCACGGGACAGCGCGCCGAACGCGGGCGTGTCGATACCCACCACGCAGGGCGAGACGCCATCGCCCTCCCATTCGATCGAGGAGAGGATGCCGGCCGGTGTGTGGTCGCGAACGAAGGCTTCGACGGCAGCTCGGATCATGTCCGGGTTCTGATTGGCCACCAGCCTGAACGAGAGCTTGACGAAGGCATCGCTCGGCACGATCGTCTTGCCCCCGTCGCCCTGATAGCCGCCTCCGATGCCGTTGACTTCAGCGGTCGGACGGGCTCCGAGACGCTCCAGGGTCGAAAATCCGGCCTCCCCCGTCAGCGCCCTCGACTTGCTGGTGGTGAGGAAGTCCTGTTCGTCGAAGGGGATCCGGGCGATCAGCCGCTGCTCTTCGGCGGTCAGGGCCAGGACGTCGTCGTAGAACCCCGGAACCTGAACCGTGCCGTGGACGTCATGCAGCGCAGCCGTCAGCCGGGCGATGGCGGTCGCAGGATTCG
>JBBQFE010000200.1:0-5910 GCA_038321605.1 Mycobacteriales bacterium
AGCCGAGTCCACCGGACACGGTTCGCCCCTACCCACGCTGGTGCACGGCGGCCCGGGCCGGGCCGGCGGTGGCGAGGAGCTCGGCGGCATCCGCGGGGTCACCCGTCACATGCAGCGCACCGCCGTGCAGGCCAGTCCCCGGGTGCTCGCCCAGCTGAGCCACCAGTGGGTGCCCGGCAGCGAACGCACCATCGATGGGGTGCACCCCTTTCGCAAGTCGCTGGCCGAGTTGCGGGTCGGTGACACGGTGCTTGCCGGTCCCCGCCAGGTCACCGCTGCCGACATCGCGCACTTCGCGGAATTCACCGGGGACACCTTCTACGCCCACACCGATGCGGTGGCTGCAGCTGCGAACCCGTTCTTCGATGGCATCGTGGCGCACGGATACCTGGTGGTGTCCTTGGCCGCAGGGCTCTTCGTTGACCCCGAGCCGGGACCGGTGCTCGCCAACTACGGCATCGACAACCTGCGTTTTTTGACGCCGGTCTATCCCGGTGACGAACTGAGTGTTGCCCTTACCTGCAAGGTGATCACGCCGCGCGGGGACAGCGAGCACGGCGAGGTCCGGTGGGACGCGACCGTCAGCAAGCAGGACGGGTCGCCGGTCGCCACCTACGACGTGCTGACCATGGTGGCGAAGGAGTGGAGCGCATGACCGCAACGGTTCGAGGTGAGGCAACGGGCGGAGCGCCGTCCGGGACGGAGCTGACAGGGACGGAGCTGGCGGAGGCGAAGCTGACGGGGACGGTGCTGACGGAGGCAGAGCTGACGGCTCACTTCGACGGCACCATCGCCCATGAGCGGCGGATCGAGCCCCGGGACTGGATGCCGGCGGGCTATCGAAAGACCATGGTCCGCCAGATCGCCCAGCATGCGCACTCCGAGATCATCGGAATGCAGCCGGAGGGTAACTGGATCACCCGGGCACCCTCCCTGCGACGTAAGGCGATTCTGATCGCCAAGGTCCAGGACGAGGCCGGTCACGGGATGTACCTCTACTCGGCAGCCGAAACCCTCGGTGCCGACCGGGCTGACCTGACCGAGCTGCTGATCGAGGGACGTCAGAAGTACTCGTCCATCTTCAACTACCCGACCCTGAGCTACGCAGACGTCGGCGTCATCGGCTGGCTGGTCGACGGTGCCGCGATCTGCAACCAGGTGCCGCTCTGCCGTTCGTCCTACGGCCCCTATGGCCGGGCCATGGTCAGGATCTGCAAGGAAGAGTCCTTTCATCAACGCCAGGGCTACGAGTTGCTGCTGACCATGATGCGCGGCACCGAAGCGCAGCGGACGATGGTGCAGGCAGCCGTAGACCGGTTCTGGTGGCCCTCGCTGATGATGTTCGGCCCACCGGACGAGGCATCGCCCAACACCGCCCAGTCCATGGCCTGGGGCGTCAAGCGGCACACCAACGACGAGTTGCGGCAACGCTTCGTCGACATGTCGGTGCCGCAGGCCGAGAAACTCGGGGTCACCCTGCCCGACGAGGAGCTTCGCTGGAACCCCGAGCGCGGCCATTACGACTTCGGCACCCCTGACTGGGCCGAGTTGACCGCGGTCATCAAGGGCAATGGCCCTTGCAACGCACAGCGGGTGACCCATCGTCGGGCGGCCCACGAGGACGGCGCGTGGGTGCGCGAGGCCGCCACCGCGCACGCGCTCAAGGTGGCCGCGCGATGACCGCGGAAGGCAACACCGTCCGCTCCGGCTGGCCGCTGTACGAGGTCTTCCTGCGCGGCAAACGCGGCCTGAACCATGTGCACGTGGGGTCGCTGCATGCCGCCGATGCCGAGATGGCCCTGCACCACGCCCGTGACCTGTTCACCAGGCGCAACGAGGGCGTCAGCATCTGGGTCGTCCCGGCCGAGGCGATCACCGCGTCGAGCCCCGACGAGAAGGACCCGTTCTTCGCTCCGGCCGGTGACAAGGTCTACCGCCACCCGACCTTCTACGACATCCCCGACGATGTTCCACACATGTAGGAGCGGTTCAGCATGAGCACTCCCAGCACTCCCAGCACGATTGAACCCAACACGGGCGCCGGCGGCGAGGACGATGAGTTCGGCGCGTATCACTCGCTGGCCGAAGTGGCCGATGACCACCGCTGGGCCTTCGGAACCGGTTTTACCGATGCACTCGAGGGCGTCGACACGACAGTTCCCGAAGGTATCGACGCCGAAGCGCTGGCGGCGTACTGCCTGATGCTGGGCGACGACGCGCTGATCTACAGCCATCGCCTGCAGCAGTGGATGACCAGAGCCCCTGAGCTGGAGGAGGAAACAGCGCTGGCGAACATCGCGCTGGACCTGCTCGGACAGGCCCGGATGCTGCTGGCACGGGCCGGTCGCGCCGACGGCAGCGGCGACGATGAGGACCGGTTCGCCTTCTTTCGCGACGAGCAGCACTTTCGCAATGTGCGGCTGGTCGAGCGGTTGGATCTCGACTTCGCCGAACTGGTCGGCCGGCTGCTGATCTTCGCCAGCTGGCGGCTCGCACTGTTCGACAGGCTGCGGGGCAGTGCCGATCCGGTGCTGGCCGCCATTGCCGGCAAGGGTGTCAAGGAGCTGACCTACCACCGCGACTACGCGGCCCGGTGGGTGGTGCGGCTCGGAGACGGGACCGACCTGTCGCACTCGCGGATGCAGGCCGGGGTGCAGGCCTGCTGGCCGCTGGTCGACGAGCTGTTCGCAACGCACCCCGTCGAGGACCGGTTGGCGGGAGTGGCCGTCGAGGTCCGACACCTGCGCGCCGAGGTCGACGACGTGCTCGACGAAGTGTTCGCCGCGGCGACCCTGGACCGCCCGAGTACCGCCGGGCTTGCGGCCGTTGCCGGTCTGACCGGACGCGACGGCCTGCACACCGAGGCCATGGGCTACCTGCTCGCCGAGCTGCAGAGCGTGGCGCGGGCGCACCCGGATGCCACGTGGTGAGCCGCGATCGCCGACCGTCGCCCGCCGCGGTGGCGGCTGCGGTGCCCGACCCGGAACTGCCGATGGTCACACTCGCCGACCTGGGCATCCTGCGCAGCGTGCAGAGTCGCGGTGACGAGGTGACGGTCACGATCACCCCCACGTACTCGGGGTGTCCTGCGATGCGTGAGATGAGCCGCGACCTGGAGCACAGCCTGCATCGGGCCGGCTATCTGCAGGTGCGGATCCGTACCGAGCTGTCCCCACCCTGGAGCAGCGACTGGATCACCGCGGACGGACGCCGCAAACTCGCCGAGGCCGGTATCGCACCGCCCAACCCGGTGCCGACTCGGGCGACCGGCGGCCCGATCCCGCTGAGCCTGGAGCCCCGAGGACCCGTGGTGGAGTGTCCGCGCTGCCGATCACCGCGCACTCTGCAGCTCTCGGCCTTCAGCGGCACCGCGTGCAAGGCGCTGTACCGGTGCCAGGACTGCGCCGAACCGTTCGAGTACGTCAAGGAGATCTGATGGCGCGGGCAGACTTTCATGAGCTGAGAGTGGCCGAGGTTCAGCCGCTGACCGACGATTCGGCCGCGGTGACCTTCGAGGTCCCAGCCGCCCTGCGCACGGTGTTCGACTTCAGCGCCGGCCAGTCGCTGACGGTCAGACGCGGTACGGAGCGACGGTCCTATTCCATCTGCGCGCCGATGGGCCACGCTCCCCGGATCGGTGTGCGAGTCGTGGCTGGCGGCGCGGTGTCCGGCTGGCTGGTGCATCAGGTACGCCCGGGCGATGTGTTGCAGGTGCAGGCGCCGTCCGGCACGTTCACCCCCGATCTCGGCCACCCCGGCCACCACGTCCTGATCGCTGCGGGTTCCGGCATCACCCCGATGCTGTCGATCGCGTCGTCGGTGATGCAGGCGCACCCGGAGTCGACGATCACCCTGCTGTACGGCAATCGCAGCAGCGGCACCGTGATGTTCGCCGACGAGGTCAGCGATCTCAAGGACGCCCATCCGGCCCGGGTACGGCTGGTGCACGTGCTGTCCCGCGAGCAACAGGAGGTCGCGATGTACAGCGGCCGGCTGGACGCTCCGAAGCTGCGGGAACTGCTGCCGGTCACGGTGGCGGTGGCCGACGTCGACCACTGGTGGTTGTGCGGCCCCTACGGCATGGTGACCGATGCGCTCGCCGTGCTCGCCGAGTTCGGCGTTGCCTCGGAGCGGATCCACCGCGAACTCTTCTACGTCGAGGACGCACCGCCGGTCGAAGCGGTGCATGTCGATCCGCCGAGTGAAGGAGGCGCCGACGTCACGGTCATCCTGGACGGCCGCAGCAGCACGACTAGGATCCCGGTGGGGACGGCAATTCTCGATGGCGCGCAGAACGTTCGGCCGGAGATGCCCTTTGCCTGCAAGGGGGGCGTATGCGGCACCTGCCGCGCGCTGGTCACCGACGGCGAGGTCCGGATGCGGCGGAACTACGCGCTGGAGCAGGCCGAAATAGACGCCGGATTCGTGCTCACCTGTCAGGCGGTACCGGTCAGTGAGACCGTGACCGTCGACTTCGACAGCTGAGCATCACGCCGCCGTTCAGGCCGCGCGCGGGCAGAAGGCCAGCTGGATCATCTCGTCGCGCATCTTCTCCGCCGAGCTGCTGGGGTCGCCGAAACTCTCCCGGTCCGCCAGCAGCACCGCATGCGCTGCGGTATCGGCGAACCTCGCGGTCATCAGGTCGATCTCGGTCACCCCGGAGATGAGCGGCGCCAGATCGAGCTCCTTGGCATGCACCATCGGCGACAAGGCAGCCTGCGTCAACCGCACCGCGTAGATCTGGTATCCGGACTGCAGCGGCCTCTCGCTGGCACTGTCGCTGACCTCGGCAAGCATCAGTTCGGTGGCGTGCAGCAGCAGGGCGCGGCGCGATGCCAGGTCTCGATGGGCCCACCACACCAGGCTTATCGCGTAGACCGACGCGGACTCGGCGAGCTCCTGCGGCGCTGGGATCTGACGGGCGAATTCGAGGTCGGTCTGGTCGGACGGGCTGCGCCGGGTGTGGGCTCTGGCCGAGAACGCGTGTATTGCGGCACCGATCAGGGCACGCTCGGCCAGCTCTGGGGTAACGGCAGGAGCTATCACAGGCACCTCGCACACGCTCGGCGGACTTGCGTTGCTAGATGGTAGGCCCGGCGCGGCGATTCATCGAGGATCTGAAGGTTCCAGCTGTGTAAATACTTCCCCCGTCGCCACGGTGCCAGGGACACGGTCAGGAACCGGCGTCCGGCTGGTCACGTCGTCGCGCTGCCACCCGTCCGCTGATCGCGCTGACGGCGAGCACCAGGACGACGGCCGCCAACGCTGCCTGCCAGGCCTCGGGAAACATCGCCCGCCCGACCACGCCGATCCCCGCGTACAGGGTTGCCCACAGGCTTGCCGCCACGATGTCGGCGACGGCGAACCGCCGCCAGGAGTAGCCGCCGAGGGCAGCTGCGAGCAACACCGGGATCCGTCCGCCGGGCACGAGCCGGGACAGCAGCAGCGTTCGCAGCTCGTGCTTCTCGATCTGGTTGGCGAACCGCGCCAGCACCGCGGCCCGCTGCTCGGGTTCCAGCCAACGGGGGAGCCAGGCCGCACCCCGCGCCGGGCCGGTGGCTGCGCCCAGCCTGCGGCCGGCGATCCGCAGCAGCGCATAGGTCAGCACGTCGCCCACGTAGGCCCCGGCCGCGCCGAAGGCGACCACCAGTACCAGCAGCAGCACATGATCCTGTTCGGCCACCGCGGCTCCGACACTCACCGCCGCACCGGTGGGGACCACCGGAATGACCGCACCGAACGCCACCACCCCAAACATGCCGAGCAGGTAGCCGATCCCGAAATCCCCGCCGGTCACGGGTGATTCACCGTGATGGTCGCCGTCGTGCCGGGTGCTATGAGCTCGACCTGGGGCTGATGCGCAGCACCCGGGGAAGCAGCCACGGCCCGGTCGAATATCGAACCGGGCTG
>JBBQFE010000201.1:0-5893 GCA_038321605.1 Mycobacteriales bacterium
AGGTCGCGGCCACCATCGACATCATCTCCGGCGGACGGGTCGAGATGGGGATCGGTGCAGGCTGGTACGAGCATGAATGGCGCGCCTACGGCTACGGGTTCCCCCGCGCCGGTGAGCGGCTCGGCATGCTCGATGAGGGCGTACAGATCATGCGCCAGCTCTGGGCCGAGGGCACCGCGACCCTGGACGGCAAGCACTATCAGGTCGACGGGGCACTGTGTCACCCGCAGCCGCTGCAGGACGGCGGCATCCCGCTGTGGATCGCCGGCGGCGGGGAGAAGAAGACGCTGCGGATCGCGGCCAGGTACGCGCAGTACACCAACTTCGATGGCACCGCCGACGCCTTCCAGCACAAGTCCGAGATCCTCGCCGGACACTGCCGCGACGTCGGCACCGACTTCGACGCCATCGTGCGCTCGGCCAACTACAACGTCGTCATCGGCGCGACCGAGGCCGACGTCCAGGACAAGCTGGCCTGGGTACGCGCGCACTACGAGCCCTACCTGGCCCCGGACGTTCTGGAGTCGGCCTATCAGCAATTCGCGTCCGGGCCGCTGGTCGGTACCCCGGAGCAGATCGTCGAGAAGCTGACCGAGGCCCGCGGCCTCGGCATGAGCTACGCCATCACCTACTTCGTCGACGCGGCCTACGACCGCTCCAGCATCGAGCTGTTCACCGACCAGGTCATTCCGGCGCTCGCAGACTGAGCCCGTCAAACCACCAACCCGGAACGGGGGGCACCGGGTTGATGGCCTAAAAAGCATAAAGCGGTTCGTGCATCGCGTACGGCGCTTCAGGATCCCACCACCGCGAATCCCGTCAGCTTGCACGCCCTCCAAACGAACATACAAACAAACATTTCTATTGACTTCAAACATCCGATGGGTCAATCTGAACACCACCAGCGGCTGGTCGATGGGGACCTCACCCGCTGAACCGTGACCGTTCAGCCGTACCTGGAGGACCAATGGCCATCGCTGATTCATCCCCATCCGTCGTGCAAGCCCCGACCGTGACGGAGAAGGTGGTACACACCGACCTGCGACGCGGTTCCATCGGCCTTGCAGGTGTCCTCATCCAGTCGATCGCGCAGATCTCGCCGACCCTCGGCGTCTTCTACACGATCGCGTTCAACACCGGCCAAGCCGGCAAGTCCGCGCCGCTGACCTACCTGGCAGCCTTCGCAGTCTGCCTCCTCATCGCCGTACCCATCCGCGGCCTCGCCCGCCATCTGCCCTCGGCCGGCGGCTTCTACACCTACGTCTCCCAGGGCATCGGGCCGCGCTGGGGCTTCATGACCGGCTGGCTCTACGCGATCATGGTGACGATCGTGCCGGCCGCGCTGGCCGCTTTCACCGGCGGCGTGCTGCACGACGAGCTCGATTCCAAGTACGGCTTCGGTCTGCCGTGGTGGGTCTACGCGCTCGCCATCCTGGTCATCTGCTTCGGCTGCGCCTATCGGGGCATCGTGATCTCGATCCGGTTCCTGGTCGTGATGTCAATGTTCGAGATCGCGGTCGGTCTGGGCCTGGCGCTGACCGGCCTGGTCAATCCCGGGCCCGGCGGTGTGAGCGTGTCCGGCTTCAATCCCGCCCACATCGGTTCCTCGTCCGGGTTCTTCCTGGCGATCGTGCTGTCGATCTTCGCGTTCACCGGCTTCGAATCGGCGGCCGCCGTCGGCGAGGAATCGCGCGACCCCAAGCGCATCATCCCGCGGGCGATCAGCGGCTCCCTCATCCTGATCGGCGCCTTCTACGTGATCTGCGCGTGGGGCCTGCAGGTCGGGTGGGGTGTCAACAACCTGGGCGCCCTGGCCAACTCCCCAACCGCACCGGCGTTCGTCCTGGCCGATCGGCTCTGGGGCAGCGGTGGCTCGCTGATCGTGCTCATCGCCCTCGTCAACTCCGGTCTGGGCGTGTGCATCGCCTGCACCACGAGCTCCACCCGCACCCTGTTCGGAATGGCCCGCACCGGCGCGCTGCCGACTCCGTTGGCACGAGTCAGCCGCTCCTTCGGCACGCCCATCACCGCGGTGTACGTCCAGAGCATCGTAGCCGTACTCATCCTGCTCGCGGTCGGCCTGCCGCTGGGCAACTACAACCTGTTCAACCTGCTGGGCACCACCGGCACCTTCGTCTACATCCCGATCTTCATCCTGACCAACATCGCTGCCTACCTCTACATCCGCCGGCAGCACCCTGCGGAGTTCAACGTGTGGAGCTACGTGGTGTGCCCGATCGTGTCGACCGTTGCGCTGCTGACCATCGCCTACAAGAGCCTGGTGCCGTTACCCGCGTCGCCGGTCGACTGGGCTCCCGCCATCGCCGGGCTGTACCTGGTCCTGGGAGTGGCCGTCCTCTTCGGCCGCAACCTGCGTCCCGGACGCCGGGCGTGGATGGCAGACGCCGGTGAACTGCCCGACGTGATCTGATGGCGGACAGCAGTACACCTGCGGGTGCCAGCAGCGGGAAGGACGGGCCAGGCGTGTCAGCGGAGCAGCGTCAGCAACAGATCCTTCAGTTACTGGAAGCCCGCGGTCAGGTGATGATCGCTGACCTGGCCGCCAGGTTCTCGGTCTCGGACATGACCCTGCGTCGCGACCTGGCTCAACTGGAGCGTGACGGGCTGCTGCGGCGCGTGCACGGCGGCGCCACCCGTGGTGCGAGCGGCAGTTTCGAGCCACCGTTCGCGCTGCGGGCCCGCATGAACCAGGACGCCAAGCGCGCGATCGCCGCCAGCGTCGCCCGTCATATCCGTGACGGTCAGACGCTGGTGTTGGACGGCGGGACGACCGGTGCTGCGATCGCTGAGGCGCTGGTCGGTCGCAACCTGACCGTGTGCGCGCTGAACATGCGGGTCGCAGACATCCTCGCATCCTCGGCCGCAACCCGGGTGATGGTCCCCGGCGGCACCGTTCGCCCTGGCGAGCTCTCCTTCATCGGGCCGGTCGCCGAGCGAACCCTCAGCGACCATCGATTCGACACCTACGTCATGACGGTGTCGGCGGTCGATCTGTCCTCCGGTTTCACCGAATGGAACGTCGAGGACGCTGCCGTCAAGCGCAGCGCGCTCGCATCGTCGGCGCGCTGCATCGTTGCGTGCGACTCGTCCAAGATCGGGCAGACCGCCTTCGCCCGGATCGCTGATCTGTCCGCGGCCGACCTCGTCATCACCGATGTCGACCTGCCCGCCGAACACCGTCATCAACTCACCGCGCTCGGGGCGAACGTCCAGATCGCCTGACCGGCGCCACCTACCCTCGAAGGAACACCCATGCCTGATCTTGGTCTACCTGCGCGCGCCGACACGGTCGTCGTCGGTGCCGGCACCGGTGGCGCGGCCTTCGCCGCCACCCTGGCCGCACAGTCCCCGCACGATGTTCTGCTGCTCGAAGCCGGGCCCGATTACGGTCCGTTCGCCGCGGGTCAGTGGCCGGCAGATGTGCTCAGCGCCAAGGCGATTCCGCTCTCGCACGACTGGGGGCTGAGCAGCGACGACCGGTCAGCGCCCATCCGGGATCTACCGCGGGCACGGGTCGTCGGTGGCTGCTCGTCCCACAACGGCTGCACCGCCTCCATCGGCGCGCGGGAGGACTACGACGACTGGGTCCGCCGCGGCAACGAGGGCTGGTCGTCAGACACCGTCGAACCGCTGCTCACCTGGACGCGGGACCGCTTCCGGGTCCGTCGGTACCGGATGGACGAACTCACCTCCGCACAGCACGCGTTCGTCAACGCCGGTATCGCGAGCGGGCTGCCGTTCGCCGATGATCTGGACGACATCGACGCCGCCGTCGGCATCGGCCCGATGCCGGTCAACATCGTCGATGAGGTCCGCTGGAACGCCTCCTTCGCCTTCCTCGACGAGGTCCGCGGTGCGGCAAACCTGACGATCAGGGGTGACGCGCTGATCACCCGCGTGCTCTTCGAAGGCACTCGGGCCGTCGGCGTCGAGGTTCGACACGGCGGTCGCACGCAGACGGTGGCCGCCGAGCGGGTCGTCGTGGCGGCTGGCGCCTACCACTCGCCGATGCTGCTGCAACGCTCCGGGATCGGCGATCCCGCCCACCTCGCAGCGGTCGGGGTGAGGCCGATCGTGACCCTGCCCGGGGTCGGTCAGAACCTGCTCGACCATGCCTGCGTGCAGCTCGATTTCCACGGCAAGGAAGGCCTGTTGGACGACCTCGCCCAGACGCCGTGGAACCCGGACGAGCAGACCGTCGGCCGGGCTCGATCGTCGCGATGCGACTCCGGACCGTACGACATCCACGTCTTCATGGTCGCCGGAGCCAACAGCGGGCACCCGGGCCTACCCCCGATCACCCTGTACGGCGGGGCGATGCGTGCGGTATCGCAAGGCGAAGTCCTCATCCGCAGCAGCGATCCGGAGGCGCCAGCCACCATCGATCACCGTTACGGCAGTGATCCGGACGGCCACGACAGAGCCGTGCTCGGCGACGCGCTGACGTTGCTGCGCACGATGACCGCGGACCCTGAGCTTGCCGCGATCCTCGGCGCCCCGGCCAACACCGATCATGACCCGATGCGCAATATCGCCAGCTACTGCCATCCCGCCGGGACGTGCGCGATGGGCCCGGCCTCGGACCCCGCGGCCGTCGTGGACGCCCGCGGCGCCGTGCACGGCTGCGACGGCCTGTACGTCGCCGACGCCTCGATCATGCCCACCATCGTGCGCGGCAACATAAACCTACCCACCGCAATGATCGGGGCCCGCGTCGCCGCCGGGCTGCTCGGCCTGGATCCGGGCGCCGTGACGACTCCCGCGGCGGCCATTCAGGAACGAGTCCAACGATGAGCACACCGCACGTGACCCTGCCCGCGACGGGAGCGGCGACCAGCGCCGGCGTCGATGCCGCCCGGGTCGTCAGCCCGTTCGAACGGGACATCGCCGGCCAGGCCGGGGCCTTGCGCGACTTCGCACAGGCTCCGTCCAGCGCCGGGCTCGCCGGGCTCACGCTCGGCGACTTCGACCGGATCGTCCTGACGGGCATGGGCTCCTCCTACATCGCCGCGCTGCCCACCTGGCGCCGCCTCGTCGTCGCCGGGTCGCCGGCCTGGTGGGTGGACAGCGGCCAGCTGCTGGAGACACCGCAGCTGGTGACGTCGCGGACCCTGCTGATCATCTGCTCCCAGTCCGGCGCGAGCGGGGAAGTCGTCGCACTGCTCGACCGCGTCGACAGCACTCCGGAGCGGGCCACGATCGTGGGGATCTCCAACGACCCCGAGAGCCCGCTGGGCGCCCGAGCCGACGCCCTGGTCGCGTTGCACAGCGGACTCGAGGCGACGGTGAGTACGAAGAGCTACCTGAACACGCTCACCGCGTACGACCACCTCGAAGCCGCGCTCAGCGGTTCGGCCCTCAGCGCCGCCACCTCCGCCACCGAGGAACTTGCCGAGGCCGTCGAGCGCTTGGAACGTCCGGAGGTGCTCGACGGGATCGCAGCCGAATTCGTCGCCCGATCCGACGCTCGGTTGGCCTTCGTCGGATTCGGCGACCAGGCCGCGACCGCGCTGTACGCCGGCCTGATCACCAAGGAGGCCGCCAAAGTGGCGGCCGAAGGTTTCGTCGGCGGCGAGTTCCGGCACGGCCCGCTCGAACTGTCCGGCCCGGGGCTGACGGCGGTGCTGTTCACCGGCGAGGATCCGACATCCCAGCAGCCGCTGCGACAACTTGCCGCCGATCTGCTCGAGTCCGGGTCGACCGTGATCGGGGTCGGGCCGCTCGACATCTCCGCCACGGTGAGTGTCCCGACCTCGGCCCGAGCGGGGACACCGCTGCTCACTCAGAGCGCCATCGTCGCGCAGCACCTGGCCGTCGCGGTGGCCAGGGCGGCAGGCATCGAGCCGGGAGCGTTCCGGTACGGCAGCAAGAT
>JBBQFE010000202.1:0-5892 GCA_038321605.1 Mycobacteriales bacterium
TTGCGGCGGTCGATGCCGATCACCTTCCGCCGCCGGAGTTTCAGAATGCCGATATCCGGTTCACGGTGGTGCTGCGCGAATCCAGCGAGACGGGTCGCGCTTGGCCGGCGGCGGTCCGCCTGCACGGGAGCGAGCGGGCGATCGCGGGTGCTCTGTCCGTCGCCGCGAAGACCGTTGTGGAACTCGAATCGGAGCTGGGAATGAAGGGTCCAAACATCCGGAGAGTGCTCCGTGCGCTCGTTGAGAAGGGTGTGGTCGTGCAAGAAGGCGGCAAAGGGCGCACGACCACGTACCGGCTGCGGGATGACCCGCGGCCGTCGGATCGCTGAGCGGTGCATCGGGAAATGCAACCGAATGTAAGCGGCCCGAATTGCATTTCGCCTCGACCCGAGGCGAACTCGTCGGCGCCCGGTAAGTGCAGAAGGATCAGCAGCAACACGGCCCGTCGGTCCTTTCGCGAGTGCTCAGTCAGTCACCACCTGTCGGCGCAGATGATGTTGATCGTGACCCCGCCTGGCTCGAGTGTGCAACCGCGGCGCGGCGTCGTGGAGTTCGAGCGGATGCCGCCCTTGACGATGAAGGTGCCGGCGGTCTCGCTGGCTTTCAGTGCGGCCTCGAGCGCGTCGTTGGTCATGGTGGTCTGCTCGATCTCGTAGTAGCCGTCGACGTCTTCGGCGATTTCTGCTTCCATCCGCATCTCGCTCGTGATGGCGGTGCCGCAGTGTCCGCAGCTGATGATCAGGAGCGGCTCGTCGCCGATCATCGTGGTGACTGGGCCGCCGATGCAGTTGTGGGTGCGGGCGGCGGCGCTGAGGGCACCGTCGGCGGCCACCAGGCTCGGGCCGCAGCCGGAGAGGACGACACAGTTGGGGTCCCAGCCGGGCAGGCCGGTGGGCACGAAGCACTCGTGGACGGTGATTCGGCCGGCGCAGCGTTCGCAGGTCATTTGGAAGCCGTACAGGGTGACCCCGGTGCGTCCGGGGCCGAGTGCGGGCAGGGCTTGCGGGCCGAATTCGCCGGGGACTGTGATCATCGTGGGTTTTCCTTCGGGTCGAGCATGACTAGGAGAATTTTCGGCACGATGGAAGGGCTGGGAATATGGCCGTGGTTGAGGAAGCTGTCGGCGCCGTCGAGGGCTGCGCGTAGCCAGGGGCCGGGCACGCCTGCTCGGCCGAGGTCCACTAGGCCGTCGAGCTCGTCACGGCGTACTTCCACTGCGAGGTCGTCGCTGGTGATGATGGTCTCGCAGTGGAAGCAAGCGTTGGTCAGCACCGGGGGTTGGTTGCCGTCGTAGGCGGGCCGGCCGACGGCGTTGACGATGCGGGCAATCTCGGGCAGCGCCGTGTCGGCGACGGCCAGCGACGCCTCGGTGGTGCAGAGCGTGACCCAGCGTCGGTCCCAGACAGGGTCCCCGTTGAGAACGAAGGCAAGCAAGGCGGTGGTTGGTTGGCGGCAGCCGCGACAGTCCAGGACGAGCCCGTACAGCGTGACGGCGACCATGCCGCCGACCTCATCGCCGAAGTGGCGGGCGCTCATCAGGATCGACGGGTCGAGCGTGGCGCGGCTGGCTTGCACCGACCGGAGTGTCATGACAGGTGGTTCCTCTCGGCTTACTTGCAGGTCCGCAGGACGGCGGTCATGGCGGTCTTGTGTGCCGCGCTGACCGGGAGCCTCGATTTGGCCAGCACGGTGACGAAGCGGGCGTGGTAGGCCCGGCTCGGCGGCATCCACGCCTCGGCCCGGAGTTGACGTTTGCTGCGTTCGCGTTTGTTCGGGGACTCCTCGATGTCTGCACGGTCGAACCCGCATGGCCGAACGCTACGGCGCCCTGCTGCCATGAGAGTGGATGGCGAGGTGGGGCTCCTATACGCGCGATCGTTCCAGCAGACCTAACAGCAACGCTGTTAGGTTCGACGCTCCTGACAACTCAGAGTCGCGGCAGAAACCGGAAATAGCAGAGTCAAGGTCGACCCGCTGCAGGTGCTGGATCTGACCGACCCCGCGGTGCGTGCCAGGGTCGGGCTCGAGGAGGCCGACCTGATCGGCGACGACTACGCGAAGACTCAGCGGTCGCAGCTGCAGCCGCGGTGGCGGGATTCGCGGGTTGCTCGCCCCGTCGGCCGCGCTCTCGGGCCGCCGCACGCTTGTCGTGTTCGCGGGTGGCGCGTCGGCGATCACCGTGGACTCGTCTGCGGTGCGCCAGCCCCCGCCGCGACTGGCCGACCTGCTAAACGTCATGCGCGTGCCGCTCGCCGTGCGCAACTTGCTCGCTCGCCTGGCGGTCGCGGGTAGTGACGCGGTCCGCCGGCGCCGTCGTTGAGCGGCCAACTGGACTCGAAGCGGTGAGTCAGCTGCCCCGCCGCGTGCCGCGGATGCTGCGCAGCGCGGACAGGGCCGTGTCGTCGGCGCCGTTGAGGGTGTGCAGGTATTGCTCAGTGGTGGTGATGGTGCCGTGGCCGAGCCGTTCTTTGACGATTTGGAGGTCGGCGCCCCCGGCGAGGAGCCAGGAGGCGTGGGCCTGTCGTAGGTCGTGCGGGCGTACCTGCAGCGGTAAGTCGGCGGCGGTGAGGGTCGGTTGCCAGATGTGGTGGCGGAACCAGGATCGGGGGATGTGCCCGGCGGGATCGCCGGCGCTGCGTGGGGTGCGGGGGTTGTCCTTGCCTGCGGCCCGGCGGGTGGCGCGGTAGACGGCGTAGGCCCTTCTGCAGTGTTCGCAGCGGCACGGGGCCATACCGTACGCGGTGATCGTGCCGTGCCGGTACACACGGCCGACGCCGTTAGGTTCGGTGAGCCCGAGGTCCAGCGTCTCTGAGGCCGCGTCGGCTGCGGCCGCGGCTCGGTCGAGCAGACCGAGCGGGAACAGCAGATCTTTGCGGCCGATCTTGTTCGTCTTGATGTGGGCGGTGATCGCGTTCGTGACATGCGAGTTGAGTTTGAGCCGGCGGTGTTCGCGGTCTTTGGGATACTGCTTGATCAGGAACCGACCGCCCTCGGGGTGGAACTTCGGCACCAACTCCAAGACGACCCGCGAGACAGTGAGTACGCGACTGAAGGTGTCGATGTCCGCCGGGCGAAGCTCGGTGAGTTCGCCCCAGCGCAGACCGGTCTCGATGTCGGTCTCCACCAGCAGTCGCGCGGTCTCGTTGGGCAGCCGGGCGTGGATCTCGTCGAACTGCGACGGCGTCACGATGGCGCGCATCTTCTTGGGCACAGGAGGGGTCTTCACTCCGCGGCAGGGGTGCAAGGCGGTGAGTTGGTCGTTGAACGCGGTGGTGAAAACCGCCGACAGGATCGCGAAACAGGACCGGATGACGGTGGGGGAGACCCCAGCGCTCTTCAGGTCGGTGACCCATTCCCGCACATCGACCGGCAAGATTTCGACCAGGCGCATGGTGCCGAACACGGGCAGGATGTATTTGCCGAGATAGTAGGTGTAGTTCTCCCTGGTGCGGGCTTCCATCTGGTGGTGCGGGAGCCACTGCTCCTCGACGTAGCGCCGGAACTTGTGTCGGCCCCGGCGCGCGTCGCCGAGTCGGCCTTCGCTGATCTTGTCCTCGGCCCTCTGCCAAGCCCGCCTCGCCTGTGCGTCGGTGGCGTAGGTGCCGGCAGAGCGTTGCCGGCCCTTAACGTCCGCGTACAGCGCGATGTAGCGGGTCTGGCCATCGCCGCTGACCCGGGTCCGAACGAACCCCATCGCACTCACCTCCATCGCGGTCGACCGCGGCGTCCGCATCACCCCAGCCGGGACCGGCGCGAACACTGACGGCCATGTCCTCGTATCGCCGCATCGTGCGCCGGGGTACTGACACCACGGCTGTCAGTGAACCGCCTGTAAGTGTTGGGGGTGGCTGGTCTGGGGCTGGCCGGGCACGGTTGGCGTTGTCTGTCGCGTAGGTGTGACTCGTGAATCGCTTGGCCCCTCACGGGTGCCTTTCCCGGGATCTGTCCACTTACGTGACCGGCGACGTCGACCCGGTTCTTCACCTTGATGGCTTGATTAGAAGCCTGCCCGACCCGTGGCTGCGGGTCGTGGCCCATTACAGGCCTGCCTCACGGTGACCTTCCCGGGCCGACGCCGATCACGACGTCCCACGAGTGAAGGAGTTGCCGCAATGAGTTCCATCGTCGCAGAGCAGTACGAGTTCGTCATTGGTTTGGATACCACGCCGCCGCGCACACTTCTGCAGTTATTGCCGGCACTACGGGTGCCCTGCTTGATCACGCGGTGTTTCCGACCAGCCCGACTGGCCTGTCACGTGCACAGGGCTGGCTATCCCGTCGAGTGGGTGACGCGCCGACGTTGGTCGTCGTCGAGGGCACTGGCTCCTTCGGTGCGATCTTGACTGCTCGCTTGCAGGCATCCGGGCGCGGGAGGTCGTCGAAGCCGCGAAGATGCCGGCCAACGACAGGCGCGGCACGGGTAAAAGCGACGAGCTTGACGCCGCGAGGATCGCCCGCGCGGTGCTCGGTCTGGACACTCAGAACTTGCGGACCCGGCGAGCCTTGGCCACCGATCAGGCGCGTGTGGCGATGCGGGTGCTCGTCGTGGCCCGCGAGCAGATGACTGGCGAGAAGACTCGTGCGATCAATGCGCTGATCGCGCCCGTGCGCACGATCGACCTCGGCGTCGATGCCCGTAAGCCCCTCAGCGCTGCTCAGATCACCACCATCGCCAGCTGGCGCGATCGCGACGAAAACGCCACCACCACGACCTGCCGCCACGAGGCCATACGTCTGGCCCGACGCATCCGAACCCTCGATGCTGACCTGGCCAGCAACCGAGCTGACATCACCGAGCTGACCCATCAGGACACCCCACAGCTGCTCGCCTTCGTCGGGGTCGGAGCAGTCATCGCCGCAACTGTGCTCGTCGCCTGGTCACACCCTGGGCGGGTTCGCTCCGACGCGGCAATGGCATCCCTCGCCGGCACCTCCGAACTGGCACCGTCGATGGGCAGCGTCGGAGACTGCTACGACAACTCGATGATCGAAACGTTCTGGTCCCGCATGCAGGTGAAGCTGTTTGACCCGCGCCACTGGAGGACCCGTATCAAACTCGCCAACGCCATCTTCGACTACCTCGAAATCTGGCACAACCGCCGGCGCGACACAGCCGCCTTGGCATGCTCACACCGATAGAGTTTGAGAACCGAACACCAACCATCGTGGCATGAGAATCCAATGACGCGACTCCAAGAAACTCGGGGCACACCACCTCGGCATGCTCAGCCCGATAGAGTTCGAGAACCGGGCACCGACCATCGTGGCATAGGAATCCAACAACCGAACTCCACGAAAACCGGGGCACACCAGAGCCTCCACCAGACCCGGGGCGGTTCAACTTGTTCTGTCGAAAGACGAAGTTTCCTTTACGTGGCAGGCACTTTCGCGCGTCCAGACCCCGTGTCAGATCACGACCTGTGAACGATCCGGGCTAGGATCAGACCGCGGAAGAACCGGAACGAACGAACGACGCGTAAGCGCCGCGACATCCCGTTGTCGGGACCAACATGTCCGCGAGCAGCCGCACCCTGCGAACTGGACGTCTTGGTCGACGTCCAGGCGACGGACGATCCGGGCGACGTCGGGCCCGTCGATGTGGTGCTGCTTGGGCTCAAAGCGTATTCCTACGCGTCGTGCGGTCCATTGCTTGAACCGCTACTTGGTCCGGAAACCACTGTGGTGGCTGCGCAGAACGGCATCCCGTGGTGGTACTTTCACCGCCAGGGTGGGCCGTTTGACGGTCGCCGTCTCGGGTCCATCGATCCTGACGGAGTGGTCTCAGCCAGCATCCCTCCAGAGCGGGCCATCGGCTGTGTGCCATACCCGGCCGCCGAGATAGTCGAGCCGGGGGTGATTAGACATCTGGAGGGGATGCCGTTCCCGCTGGGT
>JBBQFE010000203.1:0-5855 GCA_038321605.1 Mycobacteriales bacterium
CATGGAGTGCGCCACGTCGACCCGGAAGCCATCGGCACCGCGGTCCAGCCAGAACCTGAGGATCCGCTCGAATTCGGCGGGAACCTCGGGGTTGGCCCAGTTCACGTCGGGCTGCTCGGGAGCGAAGATGTGCAGGTACCACTGGCCGTCCGGCACCCGGGTCCACGCGGGACCACCGAAGATGGAGGGCCAGTTGTTGGGTGGCTGGGAGCCGTCCTCGCCGCGGCCCTCGGCAAAGATGAACCTGGCCCGCTCGGGTGAGCCAGGAGCGGCCGCGAGCGCCTGCTGGAACCAGACGTGCTGGTCGGACAGGTGATTGGGCACGATGTCGACGGTGATCTTGATACCTCGAGCGTGGGCGGCGGCGATCAACGCGTCGAAGTCCGCCAATGTGCCGAACATCGGATCGACATCCGTCGGATCCGAGACGTCGTAACCACCGTCAGCCATCGGGGACTTGTAGAACGGGCTCAGCCACAGCGCGTCGACGCCGAGAAGTTGTAGGTAGTCCAACCGCTGGGTGACGCCGATCAGGTCGCCGATGCCGTCGCCGTTGCCGTCCGCGAAGCTCTTCGGATACACCTGGTAGAAGACCGCGCTCCGCCACCAGTCCGCACCCGACAGGTAACCGTTGGCCAGGTCATCGCTGAGGAAGTAGGCCAGCTCGCCCCGGTTGTCCTCGTTCAGGTCGTTCTCGATGTCGGGCACTGGGAAATTCCTCCGGATTCGTACAGCGGCACTGGCGGCGGTTCTGGGCAGCTTAGCGATGGTGACCCGGCTGGGGGCCCGGTCACGAACACGATTCTGTATCGATCAAGAAGAATTATCAAATCAGCTGATGGCCGGACGTTTGCTGCGGTCAGGTCGGGCTGTTACGCATGGATTCGGCTGCCATCGCCAGGTAGTTCCACAAGGTGGCCCGGACGTCGTCTGCGAGCTCCAGTGAGTCGATCGCCGCCCCCATGTGGCGTAACCAGGCGTCGCGCTGCGCCTCTCCGATAACGAACGGGGTATGCCGCATGCGCAGTCGCGGGTGGCCCCGGGTCTGCGAATAGGTGTTGGGACCGCCCCAGTACTGGATCAGAAAGAGCCTCAACCGCTCAGCCGCCGGTCGCAGGTCCTCTTCGGGGTAGAGCGGTCGCAGGATCGGGTCCGTGGCGACGCCCTCGTAGAAGCGATCAACCAGCAGCGTGAACATCTGCTCGCCACCGGCATGCTCGAAGAACTGCGGGTCTACCACCGTGACGATCCGGCGTACGCGGGTGGCGCTAAGCAGCAATCAACGAGGCAGCAATCAGCGAGGCTCGGCACTCCTACATTGTCCCGTACGGCTGACTGCCACCCCGCTAGGGGTGCGGTGACTGCAACGCCGCGTGCAGGCGCGCTCGCAGTTCGCGAGCAACCCGCCACTGCTCCAGCGGCCGGACACGCACCACCACCCGCAACGTCGTCTCGGTCAGTGTCATGGCCTCGACGCCCAGCACCTCGGGGGCTCCGAGCAATGCTGTCTGCCACGCCGCGTCTGCCTCGAACTCGGCAGCGGCTGCGGCCAGCAGTGCGCCGGCGCCCGCGACGTCCTGATCACCGGGGATGCCGACGTCGACGACGACCTGAGCGAACTGCTGGCTCTGGTTGCCGACCCGGACGATCTCGCCGTTGCGGACGTACCAAACGGTGCCCTGTACGTCGCGGAGCCGCGTCGTCCGCAGCCCGACCGCCTCGACGGTGCCGATCGCTTCTTTCACATCGATCACGTCGCCGACGCCGTACTGGTCCTCGAGAATCATGAAGATGCCGGCCAGGAAGTCCTTGACGATGTTCTGGGCGCCGAACCCGATGGCCACCCCGACCAGGGACGTCCCCGCCACGAACGGCAGCAGGTTCAGCCCGAGCACATCGAGCACCACCAGAAAGCCGGTGATCAGCACCAGAAAGCTGATCGCGCTCTTGAGCACCGAGCCGATGGTGTCCGCTCGTTGCCGGCGGCGCTCGGAAAGCAACCCCGAGGACTCGAAGAGGCTCGAACCGGCAGCACGCTCGGTGAGGGGACTCAGGATTCGGGGTATCCGGCCTTCGGCGCTCGAACTGGTCAGCTTGTCGATACCCCGATGGCATATCGCGCGCACGATCAGCGCGACGACGATGACGGCCAGGACCTGGAGCGGGCGGACCACCAGGACCGCTGTGTGATCGGACCAGTAGCTGCGCGCGAGCACGGTGTCGAGGGGGCCGTTGGCGGCCTGCAGAACAGTCACGGGGCACCAGCCTGCCATGGCCGGCGGGTGACTTCGGCAATTAGTGGATGCGCGATGGCCTTTCGTCGGGTTGACTGGTACCACACTCGGAGGTGAGGCCGGTGGCGGGGACGCTTGTGCTCAATGCGTCGTACGAGCCACTGTGCGTCGTGCCGACACGACGCGCAGTGGTGCTGATCCTCGCCGAAAAGGCGATCGTGGTCGAGGTCGGCGACGAGTTGATGCACTCAGCGACCGCGACGATCCAGGTGCCCCACGTGGTCAAGTTGTGCCGCTATGTGCGGGTGCCCTACCGACGGCAGATCCCGCTCACCCGACGGGCGGTGCTCGCGCGCGACGCCCACCGCTGTGTGTACTGCACGGTTCGCGCGGACACCATCGACCACGTGGTGCCTCGTTCGCGAGGCGGCCGGAACGAGTGGACCAACGTGGTCGCAGCCTGCGCCAGGTGTAATCACCGCAAGGGCGCCAGACTGCTGTCCGAGATCGGGTGGACGCTGCCCCGACCACCGGCACAGCCGTCGGCGACGGTGGCACTGGTACTCGGCTGGGCCAAGCGCGAGCCGTCGTGGGACCGGTACCTGGGCCATGACCCGGCGCTCAGCCCGGCGGCCGCGTCCGCGTCGTGACCCGCGCGCTGCCTGGTTCCCACCTGACTCACATCGCGATCGGTAGCGTAGGTCCGCATGGCCCAACTGCATGATCTGACGGCGCTCGAAGCGGCGGCCGAGATCCGCGATCGGCGGGTCAGCCCGACCGAACTGGTCCGGCATTACCTCGACCGCATCGAAAGACTCGACGATCAGATCGGCGCCTTCGTCACGGTCACGGCCGACAGCGCGCTGGCACAGGCGGCGGAGGCGGAGGCGCAGGTCCTGTCAGGCGAGCCTCTGCCGGCGCTGCACGGCGTGCCGATCGCCATCAAGGACCTCAACCTGACAGCCGGCGTGCCGACGAAACTCGGATCAGCGCTGTTCGCCGATTTCGTGCCGCCGCTGGACGACTTCGTGGTGACGCTGCTGCGCCAGGCGGGCACCATCTCGCTGGGCAAGACCGCGACCCCGGAGCTGGGGCTGCCCTGTTACACCGAGACCGACATCGGACCGCCGACCCGTACTCCGTGGGACACCACGAGGTTGGCGGGCGGTTCGTCCGGTGGCGCCGCGGCAGCCGTCGCCTCGGGTTTCCTGCCGCTCGCGCAGGGCTCGGACGGCGGCGGCTCGATTCGGATACCGGCCAGCCTCACGGGCCTCTTCGGCCTGAAACCTGCGCGCGGCAGGATTTCGCGGGGTCCGTTGGATGCCGACTCGTCCGGGCTGTCGGTGCTCGGCCCGCTCGCGCGCACCGTGCGCGACGCTGCCGCGTTCCTCGATGCCACCTCGGTGCCGCAGCCGGGCGATCCTCAGTGGGCGCCGCCGTTGCCGAGGGGCGAGAGCTATCTGTCGTGGTGTGATCGTCCGCCTGGCCGGCTGCGGATCGGCCGTTACATCGAGCCGGCCATTCCCGGCGCGGTCGTAGACCCCGAATGCCGCTTGGCCTGGGAGAACGCCAGTGCCCTGCTCGCCGACCTCGGCCACGAGGTCACCGACATCGACCTTCCGATCCCGCCGGCAACCATCGAGGCGTTCGAGACAGTGTGGGCGGTGGCGTCCCACGGTGCCCCGATCGATCCGGCCCGGGAACACCTGCTTCGTCCGCTGACCCGGTACCTGCGCGAGCGGGGCCGCCAGATCAGTGGTCCGCAGTACGCGGCGGCGGTGGGCCTGCTCGGACTGGTGAGCCGGCAGCAGATCGCCGCGACGGCTGGCTATGACGCGATCCTGGTACCGACCCTGGCCATGACTGCCCGGCCGGTGGGCTGGTTCTGCGGGAGTCCGGACGATCCGACGGACCCGGCAGAGGATTTTCAGCGCCAGAAGATGTTCACTCCCTGGACGGCGGTCTACAACGCCAGCGGCCAGCCCGCCGCCAGTCTGCCACTGCACTGGACGCCGGACGGGCTGCCGGTCGGGGTGATGCTGGTCGGGCGACCGGCGGGCGAGGCGGCGCTGTTGGCCCTGTCGGCGCAGATCGAAGAAGCGGCGCCGTGGTCGCAGCGGCACCCAGCGATCTGGACGGCCTAGGTGTTTCGATACCGTGTGGCGGACACACTTCGAGGTAGGGCTGGAGGGCGCATATGAGCATCATCCAAACGGTGCTGGTTTTCGTGGGGATCCCTGCCGGCGTATTCGCGCTGTTCGCGATCTTCACGTTGGGTCCGGGAGCCATTCGCGCACCGCGCTACCGACCCGGTGGCTCGTGGGACTACAAACCCGTCTGGTACCTGCCGCACCCCGAGCACTCGGGGCCGGTCTCGGAGCTGAGCGCCCGCGGCGCCCTAGAAGCCGGTTCGGCGCTGGCGATCGCAAGCTCGTCGGCGCACCCGGTTGACGCCGCAGTCGAAGCATCTGGAGGTGCCAGCGGTGAGTGGTGACATCTCGCTCAGCCACGCCGGCGGCAACGGTGACCGCCAGCAGGAATTCACCGTTCCCCGGGTACCGGCCGTCAGCCCTGACCGTCCGTTCAAGCCGTCCCAGCTCTCCCGGATCGACGAGGCGCTGACCCTGGCGTCGCGCGAGACCGGCCTGGTCTTCAGCGTCTACGTCGGGCCGATCCCGGGGAACAGTCGGGAAACCGCGGAGCAGATGTTCGCCAAGCTCGCGAGCACCCACCAGAGTCCGGTCCTGGTTGCCGTGTCACCGGGGCAGCGACGTCTCGAGATCGTCACCGGTGGAGTGTCGGCGCAACGCATCCCGAATCGGGTCGCCGCTCTCGCCGCGCTCACCATGCGGGCTTCGTTCACCAACGGGGATCTCACCGGCGGAATCGTCAACGGCCTACGTCAGCTCGCTGACGCTGCCGGCGAAGCCTGACCGGGCTTTCCACCCGAACCACACCACCGACACCAGGTCGTTAGTCAGGCGAAACAGTTGGCGGCTACAGTATTCGGCGATGACCACAATCATGTCTGATTCACAGTCGCATGCAGCCGCGGTAGACCGGCTGCGCGCATCGTATGCAGCTATCGCACCGGGGCAGCAGGTCCGGCTTGCCAAACGCACCTCGAACCTGTTCCGGCCGCGCACCGAGACAGCGGTGTCCGGTCTCGACGTCTCGGGTCTGGACGGGGTGCTCAGCGTCGACCCGCAGGCTCGTACCGCCGACGTCCAGGGGATGTGCACCTATGAGCACCTGGTGGAGGCCACGCTCGGCTTCGGGCTGATGCCGATGGTGGTTCCCCAGCTCAAGACCATCACCCTGGGTGGCGCGGTCACCGGCCTGGGCATCGAGTCGTCCTCGTTCCGCAACGGGCTGCCGCACGAGTCGGTGCTCGAGCTGGACATCCTCACCGGCGATGGTCGGTTGATCACCGCCAGCCCGACGCAGCACCCGGAGCTGTTCGCCGGCTTCCCCAACTCCTACGGCTCGCTCGGGTACGCGCTGCGGCTGCGGATCGAGCTCGAGCCGGTCCGCACGTACGTGAGGCTGGAGCACGAGCGGTTCACCGACCGGGACGCGTTCATCGGCCGGCTGGAGGAGGTGTGCCGGACGCGCGAGGAC
>JBBQFE010000204.1:0-5786 GCA_038321605.1 Mycobacteriales bacterium
GACAGGCACCGGCCGATTCCCGGTGGTGCTGTTGTGCGCGGCGATCCCCGCGGTCCTTGTCTGGCGCAGGCCGGATCTAGTCGCTGAGGGTATCGGGCTGTCGCTGGTCGGGTTCCTGTTCCTGAGCCCGGCGTTCGGTACCCAGTACCTCGTCTGGGGCATGGCGGCCGGATACCTGATCAGCTTTCGACTGGCGACCTTCTACAACCTGTTCGCCGGTCTGGTGCTGTTCAAGGTCTACACCCGCTGGAGTCACGGATTCCCCTGGGACCGGGCCAACTACTGGGGGCTCGACCACCTCGAGCTCGCTGGAGCACTGGTGCTCTGGGCCTGTCTGGGAGTCACCACGATCATCGGCATCCGGCACCTGGCCGGCACCCGCCCCGACGGGGTCGCCCGCTCCGGCAAGTTCGGCCTGCCCGGCAAGTTCGCCCTGCCCGGCAAGCTCACCCAGCCCGGCAAGCTCGCCCAGCCCGACGAGTTCGCCCAGCCCGAGTAGCCCAGCGGGATCGGCGGGATCGGCAGGGTCGGTCGCCGCGCCCGCAGAACTGGGAATGCCCGGACCGGCCGGTCCGCCGCACCGAAGGCGAAGTAGGACCCGGGGTGGTCCGCCGCGTTGCCCGGTCACGGCGTCAGGACTGCAGCTCGAAGAACTGCAGCTCCCGGACCGCGACCGCGTGGCCGGCCTGCCCCGGGTAGGACGCGGTCACCACGAAGGTGACGGTCGTGACGCCCCGCAGAGCGAGTGCCGCGTTCTGAAAGTCCGCCTTGTCCTCGAATGAGATCTGCCCCGCAGGCTTGCCGTCCGCGGTGACCGTGATGGTCCGCGGCCTGGCCTGGCTCCGGTACTTGTCGCCGGCCACCCCGGACAGCAGCCCGATCCGGTCCAGGCTGACCGGGTTGGCGAACTTGATGGTGATCGACTCGCCGATGCCCTGGGGATGATCGGCGGACTGCCACCAGGTCTGGATGACGCCGTCGATCGCCAGCGCCGGCTTGTGCCCCTTCGCCGTCGAAGAGGCGGTGGCGCTCAGCGGCACCACCGGAACGTATTTGGCGCTGACGTGAGCCTTCGCCTGACCCAGCACGCTGGACAGGTGCTGTGTCGCCCATTGCCGGCCCGGTCCGATCCCGATCCCGACCAGGCCCAGCACGATCAGGATCGGTGCGATCCTGCTGAGCGGCAGGCTGCTCGGCATCCGGAGTCGGCGACGCTTCTTGACTGCTGTCGCTGCCGGGGTTGCACCGACCACCTCCAACCGTGTTCGGAATCCGTCCGGCCGCGCACCGGCCGCGGTAGGCGCCTTCACCGGCCGGCTGAACAGTTTCCGCCACCAGCTGCGGCGATCCCGGCTGGGCACCACGATGTCCAGGCCGGAACCGCAGTACCTGCAGAACAACTTCCCCTCGGCGTTGCGGGTGCCGCACTCGGAGCAGAACAAGCCGTCGTAGGCGGGCTGTTCGACGAGTTCCAGCGGCGGCGGCCGGACCGCCTCCAGGTGCGGCGTGCGGCCACCGTCGCCCTGGCCGGAGGCGGCAACCGGCCCCTGGGGCGCCGCGACCATCTCGCCGGACCACTCGAGCAGGACACCACACGCGGAACAGAATCCGTCCTTGGACGCGGCGCTGTTTCCGCACTCCTGGCAGACGATCATGATCAGATCACCTCTATCGTGAGCGGGCAATTGATGGGGCGGACGCTGTCCACAGCGGTTTGGACCAGCGCTGACAGGGCCTCGGTGTCCGTCCCTGGCGGGGTGGTGATCCGGAGGACGACCGGTCCGGGTTCGAACGTCGCGCTGGGCTGTGGCGAGTCGAACCACCGCACGCCACCGGCACCGGAAATCGTCACCGCCGCCTCGCTGACTCCAGCTGCCCTCGCTGCGCAGGTGCGGATGCCGGCCACCGTTCCGCGTCCTGCATGACCGGCGACCGTCGCGGCGATGTCCAGGCGCCGCTCGCCGGTGTCCGTCGCGGCTGACGTCAAGGGCTCGCACGAGACCAACGAGTGCAACCAGCGCAAGAAATCCGTCGGCGCGAGCTGCGGGTCGAGGTAGGCGTCGAAACAGTCCAGCGCCACCACGGTCGGCGCGAGCAGGTCGTCCACGGCCGCGCACAACGACAGGAACAGCGGGTCGTCGCCGAAGATGGCCGGCACCGCCGTCCGAACCGGTGCGGCGGATCCCAGTAGCAGTGGGCTGTCGCTGATCGGCCCCCTCATGAGCGCACCTGCACCTGGTGGTCGTAGGAGAATGGCAGCGCATCGGCAGCGATCTCGATGCGTTGAGCTGCTTCCTGCCGGGCGCCGGTGGTCGGGTCGGCGGGGTAGAGCCGGGCGTCAGAGATGTAGTCCAGGCCGGGAACATCGGCCAGGGCTGCGTGCACGTCGCCGAGAGTCACCGGTCGGCCGAACGGCCACCCCGCGCGATCGGCCCCCCCGACGCGTGGATGCAGCCATCGGTACAGCGCGGCCAACGCATCGTCGTGCAGATCCTCGTCCGAGACATCACGACGCGGACGTAGCCGGACGGCGGCGGTCACGCCCTGGTAGCGGGGCGGCTCGACCACGACGTGGACTCCGATCAGCCGGCGCGCGTCGACGGCTGACGCGATCTGCGACAGCGTCTGGTCATCGGGGGTCAGCGCGTGGAAGGGCAGCCGACCATCGCCGTAACCGGTGACATCAGGAACCACCAGCACGCGCACCGGATGCTGTGGACTCTCCGGAGCCACGCACCGGATCCGGGCGGCCGCGCCGACTGCCTCGGAAGCGATCAGTTCGAAGTCGTCCGCGGTCACCGCGCGATCCCGGGAGCGCAACGCGCGGGGCGCCCGTACCTTCGCCTCGTCCACCGTCTCACCGTCACGACCACCGGTGGCCGGCTGACGGTTGGAGACCGAACGCACGAAAGGGATCGAGCCGGTGAGGACCGTCAGGGTCCCGGCGCGCACGTTGCCGGCCGACCCGCCGCCGGCCCAGTACTGCCTGATCCGGACGGCTGCGCCCTCGGCCGGCACCGAGCCGTACAGGCGCACCGCGCCATCCACCTGCCGTACTGCCGGGCCGAGTTGCACCCGGCCAGCGGTCTGGTGCAGCACGTAGTGCCGGTCATCGCGGCCGCTGTCGGAGAAATCGGACACCCGGTGCCACACCTGCCAGCCCTGGCCGTCGGACACCTCGAGGACCGGCTCCGGCTCCGCCAGCAGGGGGCGGCGGGAGGTGGTGAACTGCTGCCCCGGTGCGCCCTCGGCGGTACCCAGGTTGTCGACGTCGACCTGTTCGGCGTGTACCGCCCGCACCGTTGCGCCCAGGCAGCTTGCCGTCATCCGTGAGATCACCGGGGATCGGCTGTACGGTGGCGTCCCGGTCTCGGGCTCGGTGACCACTGCCCGCAGCCACGCGGCCCGGATTCCGTTCACCAGTAGGGACGTGTGTTCGGCGGGCAGATCCAGCACGATGTCGCCGGGCCGGTTCAGGCCGCCGGTGCCGTCCGATTCGACCTCGCAGGGCAGCCAGCCCTTGCCGGTGCTCGCTTCCCAGCGCAGCGGCGGATGTGCCGGGTCGACCCCGATGCCCTCGATCTGGCTGTCGCAGCGCAGCAGCACCACGCAGTTCGGCGCCGGTGCCGACAGCCCGACGTAGAGCCGGTCACCCGGTCGTGGGATCGCGGAGAAACACGGCGTCGCGGTCTCGGCGGCCAATTCCGGACCGAGGTCGCGCAACACCGAAGCCTCCCCGGTGCCGGACGTGTCGATGGCCGGCGCCGCGCGAACCTCGGTGAGTGACACCGACACGATCTTCAGCTCGGCCTCGGTGGTGAACGAGATGGGCAACTCGCCCGGAGCGCGGCGGGTACTGACGACGGTTCCCGACGGAACCACCACGGTGTCCGGTCGGGCAGCGGACAGCCGGAAGGTCAGGTCGACGCGGGCAGCGGTCGGCGGTCGCAACGTGATCCCGAGCAGGTCCAGGAACTTGCGGTGGTGTCGCTCGGGAACCTGGTTCAGCCGGTAGGACAACTGGTCGGCGATAGTTGCCACCGCCTCCAGCAGGGTGATGCCCGGGTCGTGCACGTTGTGGTCCGTCCAGGCCGGAACCCGCCGCTGCAGCAGTCGTTTCGCGTCGTCGACGAAGTCCTGGAAGCGGCGGTCGTCGAGGTTGGGAGCAGGCAGGACCATCGCCGTCAGTCCTCCGGAATCGAGTAGAAGGGAAACACCAGGTTGCGCCGGTCGTTCGTGGCGCTGATCCGGTAGCTGATGTCGATCAGCAGCACGTGGCCCTGTTCCGGCGCCGGCGCCGCGGTCACCGACTCCACGCTGATCCGCGGCTCCCAACGGGTCAGGGACGCGGTCACGTCGGCGGCGATCCGGCCAGCCAGCGTGGCGTCGATGGTGTCGAACAGCAGGTCGTGAATGCCACACCCGTACTCCGGTCGCATCGGCCGCTCGCCGTACGCGGTACCGAGGATCAGCCGCATCGATTCGGTGACATCGGCTTCGCCCTCGGCCAGCGCGAAACCCCCGCTGCCGTCGATACGCAGCGGGAACGCCCAACCCCTACCGAGAAAATCCGTGGCCATCCGCGTCAGCCGATCAGCACGGTGGCGGCTGATCCGACGACGGTGCCAACCGCCTGCGCGCAACAGGTCGCCGGGTCGCCCATCCGCGCCGCCGGCGTGCCACCGATCAGCACGCTGGTGCTGCCCTGGGTGACCACCGCCAGCTGCATCGGCGGCGCCATGAACGGATCGGCAGGATGCAGACCGACGTGCGGCGGGGTGTTGGTGCCCTGGCACCCGAGAACTGCCGCCGGGGTGCCACCGATGAGGACCGTGGCGCAGACGCCGACGGTGAGCGGGGCCGAGAAGGGCATCGGGGGGCCGGGCTGCGGCGCGCCCGAGGCCGGGTTGGGAATCTGGTGCAACGGGCAGGTGCCGTTGACCCGATCGCCTGCGACGGCGGCTGGCTGTCCCATGAGGGGCCTCAATTCAGCTTGATCAGTTGACCGGACACGCTGACCGAAGGACCGCCGTCGATGCTCACTCCGGTCTGACCGGACAGCGACAGGGAGCCTCCAGCTTGTAAGGAGATGTCAGAGTCACTTTTGATCTGTATTTTTTGAGATCCCTGAATCGTGATGGTCCCGGAGCTGTCGATGGTGATCGCGGTCTGCGATTTGTCCATCGTGATCGTCAGTTTGTCGTCGCCCGTACTAAGCAGAACATGGGAGTCCGAGTCGTCATCGGAGAGCACCAGCCGATGGTTCGTGCGCGAGACCAGAGCGCGCAGTTTCACCTCGCCGCTGCCACTGTCGACCAGCTGATCGGCCAGCGGTGGCGTGTCCACCCCGTTGTAGAGGCTGCCGACGACGTACGGCACCCGCGAGTCGCCGTGCGCGAAGCCCACCAGCACCTCGTCGCCCACCTCGGGCAGCCAGAGCATGCCGCGCTGGTTCCCCGCGCCCGGTTGGCTGACCCGACACCACCAGGACTCGTAGTCATCGGACAGCCAGGGAAAGGCAACCTTCACCCGGAACAGGTTCTCCGGATCGCTGCAGTCGGTGACCTGCCCGATGACCAGACCGTTGATCAGCGGCCCGCTGGCGCGCCTGGCCCCCTTGGTCGCACCCAGACTCGCCAGGCCGAGCAGCGAACGATCGGTGCGCCCGCTGACGGTGAACTCGGTTCGGTAGCCGCCGTCGTCGTAGGTGTGCCTGGCCGTGGTGACCACGTAGTTGCCGTCGTGCGGCCAGCCGACGCCACCGATGCGCACCGCCTGCCCCGGCC
>JBBQFE010000205.1:0-5770 GCA_038321605.1 Mycobacteriales bacterium
TGAACTACCGGCTGGCGATCGAGGGAACCCAGTACCTGCACCAGAACGACGCAGTTTCACCCTTGCAGCACTTCTGGTCGCTGGGCGTTGAGGAGCAGTTCTACGTCGTCTGGCCGATCCTGATCATCGCGGTGGGTTTCACCGGGCGACGCATCCGTGGCCCGTTGCTGGCGGTGTCGCTGCTCGCACTGGTCGCCTTCTCCTTCCACTGGTCGGTCGTCATGACCGCCGGCAATTCTTCGTGGGCCTACTTCTCCCTGCAGACCCGCGCGTGGGAACTCGCAGTGGGAGCCCTGGTGGCCATCAGCGCCGACCAGCTGGCTCGGATGCCCGGACGACTCGCCGGTCTGCTCGGCTGGACCGGACTTGCCGCGATGATCGCCTCGGCGTTCGTGCTCAGCGACGCAACGCCCTATCCGGGCTCGGCCGCCGCGATCCCGGTGGGAGCCACCGCCCACCTCATCGCGGCAGGCTGCGGCGCTCGGCGTGGCGTCGAACGGGTGCTGTCCGAGCCTTTCCTGCAATGCGTGGGGCGGCTGTCCTACTCCTTCTACCTGTGGCACTGGCCGATGCTGATCATCGCGCCGATGGCCCTCGGGCACGCGTTGACCCTGCCGCAGCGGATCGCCGTCGTGGTGCTGTCGGTGGTGGTGGCGCTGCTGTCGTTCTTCATCATCGAGGAGCCCGGACGACGGTTGGCCTTCGGTACCGCGCAGTGGCTGCTGGGTGGTCTGGTGATCTCAGCCTCGATCGTCGCGGTCGGGGCACTGATCCTCACCAACATGCCTTCGCTGCAGGGTCGAGGCGCCGCAGTCACCCTGGCCTCGGGGACCGCATCCACGGCACCCGCCTTCCTTGCCGAGGTCAAGCAGAACGTCGCTGCAGGGCTGAACACCACGGCCGCGCCGAGCAACCTGACACCTGACCCGCTGCACGCCGGCGGGGACACCCCGGACGCCTCCAAGAACGGCTGCCACCTGGACTTTCTCGTGATCCAGCAGGGCAATTGCGTCTTCGGCGATCTGAAGGCCACCAGGACGGCCGTGTTGTTCGGTGACTCGCACATGGAGCAGTGGGAGCCAGCGTTCAGTCTTGCGGGACGCCAGCAACACTGGAAGATCGTCAACTGGACCAAGTCGGCCTGCCCGGCGGCGAAACTGACGGTGATCTCGCCCAGCCTGAACCGCGACTACACCGAATGTGACACCTGGCGGGCCCAGACGCTGACCCGCATCGCCGCGCTCAAGCCGGACCTGATCTTCGTCGGGGAATCGGAGAACACCAAGGGAAACCACAAGTTCACGCCGGACGAGTGGACCAACGCCACCTTGGACACCATGAACACCCTGAAGGCCACCACTTCGGCCAGGATCGTCTTCATGGGCGACACCCCGTCGCCACGGATGACCGTGTCCACCTGTGTCTCGGCGCATCTCGACGACGTCCGGTCCTGCACGACCGACTTGGCGCACGCGCGTACCTACCCGGATCGGCACCGCGCTATGCAACCGGCGATCACCCGCGCCGGGTACAGCTACATCGACCCGCAGACCTGGCTGTGCGCACAGGGCGGCTGCCCGCCGATCATCGGCAACTACCTGGTGTACCGCGACGCGACCCACGTCAGTCGCGAGTACATCGAGTGGCTGACGCCGCTGATAGCCCCCCTGCTGAGTACCGCCCGCTGAGTCCACCGCCACCAGCGCGAAGGTCCACCCGTCCCCAGCTGTTGAAGGCCAACCCCTTGTCTAGGAGAGTCCCGTGCTCGTCGGATTGCTGCAGGTCAGAGAGACGGTGAGCCACCATGCCCATCTCTACCTGTTCACCGTCTTCGTGCTGCTCACCTGGGCGATCTGGATCGTCAAGGTCGCGCTCTCGCGAAGGTACCGCCCGTGGACCGAACCGTACGAGGTGAGCACCAGCGTGGTCATTCCGGTGGTGGACGAGCCGATCGACCTCTTTCGCGATGTGCTGCGGCGGATCATCGAGCAACGGCCGACGCAGTTGCTGGTGGTCATCAACGGCCGGCGCAACCCTGTGCTGGAGGACGTCTGCGAGGAATTCGGTCCCGACCTGGAGTGGATGTGGACGCCGGTAGCCGGAAAGCGGAACGCGGTGATGGTGGGCACCGAACGAGCCATCGGGGACGTCGTGCTGCTGGTGGACAGCGACACGCTGTGGACCGAGGGCACCCTCACCGAGCTGGTCAAGCCGTTCGCTGATCCGACGGTGGGCGGCGTGACCACCCGGCAACGGATCCTCGAGCCGGAAAGGGGATTCCTGACCCGGTGGGCCGACTGGTTGGAGAACAGCCGGGCGTTGTACTCGATGCCCGCGCAGAGCGTGCTCGGTACGGTGGGCTGCCTGCCCGGCCGCACGATCGCGTTTCGTCGCCGGCTGCTTGAACTGGCGATGCCGGACTTCATGCACCAGCGGTTCCTCGGTGTCTTCCTGGAGGTGTCTGACGATCGCACCCTCACGAACCTCGCGCTGAAGATGGGTTTCCGCACCGTCTACCAGTCGACCAGTCTCGTCTACACCGATGCCCCGACCGATGTTCGCAAGCTGGTGAAGCAGCAGTTCAGGTGGGCGCGCGGCAGCCAGTACAACACTCTGCGGATGCTGCCCTGGATGCTCGGGCATGCGCCCCTGCTGGCGTTCTTCTTCGTCGCCGACGTCGTCATGCCGTTCCTGTGGCTGTCCTCGGCGATCTCATGGTTCATCCGCTCGAGCCGGCACACCGGTATCGATCTGTACGCCGGACTGCTGCACCAGCAGGGACGGAGCCATCCCTTGGTCGCGGTCATCGTGCTGACCGTGCTGGCGTCGACCCTGTCGATGTGCCTTCGCCAGATCCGGCATCTGCACGAGGCGCCCGGAGACCTCTTCCGAATGCCGTTGTTCATCGTGTTCAGCACGTTGCTGCTCATGCCGATCCGCATGTACGGCTTTCTCCGCCTCGGCCACGTAGGTGGCTGGGGTACCCGCAAGCACGCCTTCGCCGCCCCGGGCTCGACCTCGAGTCCCGGTGCTGCGAGTGGCCATGAAGGCCCGGCCGACGGGGATCCCCGCGGCCTCATCCCCTACCTGATCGCAATCGTGATCCTTGGACTTGGAGTTGGCTACGATGCGCTTCTCTTCTGACTATCGGCTCTGGCAGGCCAGCCCGGCCGCCCGGCTGCTGGCCCCCGCACTGGTACTGGCACTGTCGGCCGTCGGCACCGCCGTCTACCTGTCCCCGACCGGTCCGTCCGGTGCAGAGACCCGCAAGACGGTGGCATCCCTGGCGTCGCCGACCGGGGCGGCGGGCACAAGCCCCTACGCACCTTCGCCGAGTGCATCGGCCAGCTCGGCGAAGCCGACTGCCAGCCCGACCAAGCCGGTGCCCGGCCGCGTCCCGGTCAGCATCGTCCGGCCGCCCACGAAGGCCCAGATCATCAGGCAGTACTTCACAACCGTGGTGCACAGCAGCAGTAGCCCGTCGGCTGCGCCGAGTTCTTCAGCAGCGCCCACGTCGGCACCGCCCGTCGCGTCGAAGGTCAAGCACTGCTGGGACTTCCACTTCCAACAGGATGCGCAGGATGCCTACCTCGCCAACCTGTCGGACCCGGCCGGTCTCGACGGCGACCCCGGCCCGTACAACGGTGACGGTCTGGCCTGCAGCCAGCTTCCGGTCGACCCCAACCGGGCGGCCTCCATACCCATCGCGGCCTACACCGCGCCGGCGCTTACCACCGGCACCAAGCTCGCCCTTTCCGCACCGAAGCTGAACTACTTCGGCGTCGCGCAGGACGGCCTGCCGAACTCCACCCCGATGTACAACACCGTTGACACCCAGCTGGGCAAGGCACCGAGCGCGGTCGAATGGTTCACCGGTTGGGACACCGACTTCGACCCGTCCCGCGTGCAGAGCGCCTGGACCAGGGGAGCCCTGCCGGTGATGACCTGGGTCTCCAAGCCTGAGCAGCCCGACTCGACCGCCAACCCCGCCGACTACAGCCTCACCAAGATCCTCAACGGCAGCTGGGATGACTACCTCTACAAGTTCGCGGGCGACATCGTGCGCACCAACCTGCCGGTGGTCATCCGTTTCGACCATGAGATGAACGGCAACTGGTACCCGTGGGCCGCGGGCCAGACTGCCTGGAACAACTCGCCGGCCAAGTACACCCAGGTCTGGCAGTACGTCTGGAACATCTTCCAGAAGGTGGGAGCGAACAACGACGTGATCTGGCTCTGGTCGCCCGGCCGCATCGACAACGTTCGTCCCACCACGGCTGGCAATTCCGACATCGCCGCCGACTACCCGGGTGACGCCTACGTCGACTGGGTCGGTGCGACCGTGTACCTGCGCACCTCCAAGATCGCCACCGACTACTCCACGAGCTTCGGAAAGACCGTCTCCAAGATCAGGAGCTTCACCAGCAAACCGCTGTTCTTCGCCGAGGTGGGTGCGATCCAGACCGATGCCGGCGTCGACGTCACCGCGACGAAGTCCCAGTGGATCGCGAACACCATCGCCGGATTCCTCGCCGACCCCTCGGTGGTGGGTTTCGTGTGGTTCAACAACATTGCAACGACGCAGGCCAATGGGGGCCCGATCACCAACGACTGGCGCTTCGATTCCTCTGCCGACGCGTTGGCTGCGTTCAAGAGCGCCATTTCAGATGCCCGATTCTCCTCGGGCGTGATGCCCGACTCCGCAAAGGGATAACGCCATGAAACTGACCGTTATCGGTACCGGCTACCTCGGTGCCACCCATGCCGCCGCGATGGCCGAACTGGGCCACGACGTGCTGGGCATCGACATCGACCCGAGCAAGGTGCAACGGCTCAACGCGGGCGAGGTGCCGTTCTTCGAACCCGGGCTCCCGGAGCTGCTGCAACGGAATCTGGCCACCGGACGGCTACGGTTCACCACCTCGTTCGAGGAGGTCGGAGAGTTCGGCGACGTCCACTTCATCTGTGTGGGAACCCCTCAGCGCAAGGGCGAATTCGCTGCGGACATGACCTACGTGGACGGCGCCGTGGCAGCACTGCTGCCGGTCATGAAGGCCGGTTCGGTGGTAGTGGGAAAGTCCACCGTCCCCGCCGGGACTGCGGCCAGGCTGGCCGAGCCCATTGCGGCGGCCGGTGGCGATCTGGTCTGGAATCCCGAATTCCTTCGCGAGGGCTTCGCCGTCGCCGACACCCTGCGGCCGGACCGGATCGTGATGGGCGTGGATTCGGACCGGGCCGCCAAGGTCATGGCCGAGGTGTATCGCGACATCCTCGAGGTACCCACCCCGCTGATCGTCACCGACTTCGCCACCGCCGAGCTGGTGAAGGTGGCAGCAAACTCCTTTCTGGCAACGAAGATCTCGTTCATCAACGCGATGGCGGAGATCTGTGAGACGACCGGAGCCGACGTCACCCAGCTGGCCAAGGCGCTGTCCTACGACGAACGCATCGGTGGCAAGTTCCTGCATGCCGGGCTGGGCTTCGGCGGCGGCTGTCTGCCCAAGGACATCAGGGCGTTCATGGCCAGGGCCGAGGAGCTCGGCGTCGACCAGGCGGTGCTCTTCCTGAAGGAGATCGACGCCATCAACCTGCGTCGGCGTTCACGGATGGTCGACCTTGCCAGGGAGGTCTGCGGAGGCTCGCTGGCCGGCATGCGGGTCGGGATCCTGGGCGCGGCGTTCAAGCCGAACAGTGACGACATCCGGGACTCGCCCGCACTCGACGTGGCAGTGGCCGTCCAGCGCGAGGGTGCCGCGGTCCGGGTCTATGA
>JBBQFE010000206.1:0-5769 GCA_038321605.1 Mycobacteriales bacterium
CATCCGCGCTCGACACGAGCGATTCGGCCACCGTGGCCAAGAGCGCCCAGAGCTGGCTCAGCGAGAAGCTCGAGGCCACCCACACCAACGAGTGGGGCGCCTACAACGAGGTCCCCATCGAGGTGAGCGCCGCGCTCGCCCTGGCCGAGCGCAGTGGTGCCCGGCTGGCCTGGGTTCCGCGCCGCGCCGGTGAGCGTGGCGGGGTCGACGCGGGAGCCCTGCCGACCCTGTTGCCCGGCGGCCGTCCGGTCTCCGACGACGCGGCCCGGGTAGCGGTGGAGCGGATCTGGAATGCCAGTATCCCGACGGCAACCGGCCGTGATGTCGCGGGCATCCTGGAAGCCGCCACCCGCGAGGACGACCCACTGAGTGGTCTGCTGGTCGGCGGTGTCGAGCTGGCTGACCTGCCCGATGCCGCGACGGCCGAGGCTGCGCTGGCCGCGGTCGACTTCGTGGTGAGCCTCGAGCTGCGCCGCTCGGCCGTCACCGCGTTCGCCGATGTCGTGCTGCCGGTGGCCGCCGCGGCGGAGAAGTCGGGTCGGTTCGTGACCTGGGAGGGCCGGCGTCGACGGTTCGACCTGACGCTCACCAACTCGGGTCAGCTCTCCGACGGTCGGGTGCTGCACTCGCTCGCCGACGAACTGGACGTCGATCTGGCGCTGCCCACCGATGCGGCTGCCCGGTCCGAGCTCGATGCTCTGGGCGCCACCTCGACCCGGGTGTCTCACCTCGCACCCGCCCGGACGACCCCGACCGACGCTGATACAACTCCCGGATCCCTGCTGCTGGCGACCTGGCACGAGTTGATCGACGGTGGATCCATGTCAGACGGCGATGACAACCTGGCCGCCACCGCAAAGCCGCTACGGGTAGAACTGTCCGCGGCGACCGCCGCCGGACTGGGGGTCACGGCAGGCGATCTCGTCACCGTCGGGACGCCTTCCGGGTCTCTGGTCGCGCCGGTGTCGATCGTTGCGCAGGCCGCCGATGGCACGGTGTGGCTGCCCACCAATCATCGCGCCGGGTCGGTACGCAAGACTCTCGGTGCGGTTCACGGTGATCGCGTCACGGTGACCAGAGGAGGGACAGCATGACGCTTGCTGCCAGTGCGCGCCTACTCGCGGCACCCGCGGACTCGAACGCCACGCTGAACACGTTCGGCCACGACCCGATCTGGCTGGTGCTGATCAAGGTGCTGGGCGTGTTCGTGTTCCTGGTCGTGATGACCCTGTTCTCGATCGTCTTCGAGCGCAAGGTCGTGGGACGGATGCAGAACCGGATCGGTCCCAACCGGACTGGCCCGTGGGGCATCCTGCAGTCGCTGGCGGACGGCGTGAAGCTTGCCTTCAAGGAAGAGATCATTCCGGTGCTGGCGGACAAGCCGGTGTACTGGATCGCGCCGATCGTGTCGGTGGTGCCCGCCTTCCTGGCCTTCTCCGTCATCCCGTTCGGCCCGCAGGTCTCGATCTTCGGTCACCACACCAACCTCCAGCTGACCGATCTGCCGGTGGGTGTTCTGGTGATCTTCGCCTGCTCGTCGCTCGGCGTGTACGGCATCGTGCTGTCCGGCTGGGCGTCCGGCTCGACCTACCCGCTGCTCGGCGGCCTGCGGTCGGCCGCGCAGATGATCTCCTACGAGGTTGCGATGGGCCTGTCCATGGTGGCGGTGTTCATGTTCGCCGGTTCGATGTCGACCTCTGAGATCGTCGGCGCCCAGAGCCACCTGTGGAACGGCATCCCGCTCTTCGTCTCCTTCATCATCTACGCCATCGCGATGGTCGGTGAGACCAACCGGGCACCCTTCGATCTTCCCGAGGCCGAGTCCGAGCTGGTCGGTGGCTTCCACACCGAGTACTCGTCGATGAAGTTCGCGCTGTTCTTCCTGGCCGAGTACATCAACATGGTCACCGTTTCGGCGCTGGCCACCACCCTGTTCCTGGGCGGCTGGCATGCACCCTTCGGTCTGGTCTCGCTCTGGAGCGGCGCGAATTCCGGCTGGTGGCCGTTCCTGTGGTTCACCGCGAAGGTCGTCATCCTGATCTTCGGGTTCGTGTGGCTGCGCGGCACGCTGCCCCGGATGCGCTACGACCAGTTCATGCACTTCGGCTGGAAGGTGCTGATCCCGGTCAATCTGGTCTGGATCCTCGCGATCACCACGGTGCGGGTGCTCCGCGACCGGTGGGGACCGGGGCTGGGACACACGCTGAAGATCCTCGCCATCGTGCTCGTCCCGATCTTGATCGGCCTCGCCATCTACACGGTGGTCGATCAGCGCCGGCAGGTCCGGATCGATGAGGAGGACGCCGCGGAAGAGGAAGCCGAAGCGGCGAAACCGTTCACCTTCCCGACACCGCCGATGGATCTGGTCGTGCCGAGATCGCCGCGGCTGGTCGATGCCGGTGTGAGCACCCGTGCGGTGTCCGCAGGCGTCGGAGCGGCGCCGGTGACACAAAGCCCAACCGACGGAGGACAAACTCATGGCTGACACGCCAGCGGGCGCTGCCGGCAACCCGACCGGGCAACCGGCAGCAGCCGCCGCACCGCCCACCGGTGCCGCAGTGCCGACCGAGGTCGAGAACTCGATCGTCGAGGTGTCGTTCGCACCCGAACCACTCGACGTTTCGGCCAGGCGACTGAACGAGGGCGATTTCGACGCGCCCAACGCCTCCCTCGCGGGCTTCGCGACCGGTTTCGGCCTCACCTTCTCGACGATGTTCAAGAAGGTCTACACCCAGCAGTACCCGTTCGAGGTCTTCCCCACGGCGCCCCGCTATCACGGCCGGCACGTGCTGAACCGGCACCCGGACGGCCTGGAGAAGTGTGTCGGGTGCGAGCTGTGTGCCTGGGCCTGTCCGGCGGACGCGATCTATGTCGAGGGCGGTGACAATACCGAGGACGCCCGCTTCTCACCTGGTGAGCGGTACGGCAAGGTCTATCAGATCAACTACCTTCGCTGTATCTTCTGCGGCCTCTGCATCGAAGCCTGCCCGACCCGGTCGCTGACGATGAGCAACGAGTTCGAGCTCGCGCTGGACAACCGTCAGGACCTGATCTACACCAAGGAGCAACTGATGGCTCCGCTGCTGCCCGGCATGGAGGCGCCGCCGCACGCCATGCGACTAGGTGACGACGAGAAGGCGTACTACACGCCTCGGCCGGAGAAGGGTGCGCCCCAGAGCGAGGCGAACGTCGCGGGCGTGCCGATCACCGGACGGGCCATCGAAGTGGGAGGGCACCACGCGTGAGCGCCACCGCAACCGTCCTCGCCTCGGCGGCAGACGTGTCCACCGGCGAGGCGATCACGTTCTGGATCCTTGGTCCGGTGGCACTGGCCGGCGCGATCGGCATGGTGATCGCGCGTAACGCGGTGCACTCCGCGCTGTCGCTGGTCGCCACGATGATGTGCCTCGGCCTGTTCTATGTGGTCGAGCAGGGGCCGTTCCTGGGACTGGTGCAGATCATCGTCTACACCGGCGCCATCATGATCCTGTTCCTGTTCGTGCTGATGTTGATCGGCCGGGACTCCTCGGACTCGCTGGTCGAATCGCTGCGCGGCCAACGGGTGGCGGCGTTGCTCGCGGGCATCGCGTTCGCGCTGCTGGTGGCGCTCAGCCTCGGCCGCGCCTTCACCGACCGTCCGGCGGCGAACCTGTCGGTCCCCAACGCGAACAACGGCAATGTCGACAGCATCGCGCACAAGCTCTTCAGCGACTACCTGTTCGCCTTCGAGCTCACCTCGGCCCTGCTGATCGTGGCCGCGGTCGGGGCGATGGTGCTGGCGCACATCGAGCGCGAGGGCCCGAAGCCGACCCAGAAGGCGCTGGCCCGCGAGCGCATCCGCTCCGGCCGCCCACAGCCACTGCCCGGACCAGGTGTGCTGTCCTCCGGTAACGCGGTGGGCACACCCGCGCTGCTCCCGGACGGTTCCATCGCGCCGGAGTCCCTGATCGGCGGCGAGAGCACGGTCAATGTCGGGCAGGGCGCGCTGGGGGAGTTGGACCGATGACACTGCCGGCCGCCCGATCCAACCGTGAGGTCCGTTCATGACCCCCACCTACTACCTCGTGCTCTCCGCGGCACTGTTCTCGATCGGCGCGGTCGGTGTCCTGGTACGCCGCAACGCGATCGTGGTGTTCATGTGCGTCGAGCTGATGCTCAACGCGGTCAACCTGACCCTGGTCACCTTCTCGCGCATCAACGGCACGCTGGACGGCCAGATCATGGCGTTCTTCGTCATGGTGGTCGCCGCCGCAGAGGTCGTGGTCGGTCTGGCCATCATCATGTCCATCTTCCGCACGCGACGGTCGGCCTCGGTCGACGACGCGAACCTCCTTAAGTACTGAGGGGACCTCGAACGTGGCCAGGCATCCCGACGACCAGAAACGTGAGGCCGTCTCATGAACACCGCACATGGAATCCAGTCATCAGCGTGGCTGTTGGTAGCGCTACCTGCGCTGTCCTCGGCCTTCCTGCTGCTGGTGGGCAAGCGGGCGAACAGGTGGGGTCACCTGCTGGGTGCCCTGGTGCCCGTTGCGCTGTTCGTCTACGCGGTCCTGCTGTTCTTCTCGATCAAGTCCGAGTCCGGTGAGGGCCGGGTGCGCAGCCTGCACCTGTTCAGCTGGGTGCCGGTCGGCGGCTTCAACGTCGACGTCGGTTTTCAGATCGACCCGCTCTCGCTCACCTTCGTCCTGCTCATCACCGGTGTCGGTTCGCTGATCCACATCTACTCGATCGGCTACATGGCCCACGATGACGGTCGGCGGCGCTTCTTCGGCTACCTGAACCTGTTCGTTGCGGCGATGTTGCTGCTGGTCCTGGCCAACGGTTATCTGACCCTGTACGTGGGTTGGGAGGGTGTGGGTGTCGCCTCGTACCTGCTGATCTCGTACTACTACACCCGCGATTCGGCGGCGACCGCCGCCAAGAAGGCCTTCATCGCCAACCGGGTGGGTGATGTCGGCCTGTCGATCGCGATCATGCTGATGTTCGCGTACCTCGGGACGACCAGCTTCGAGGGGGTTTTCGCCGGTGCCGGTGCGCTCTCGCACGGCGTCGTGCTGGCCATCACGCTGATGCTGCTGCTCGGTGCGTGTGGCAAGTCGGGGCAGTTCCCGCTGCAGACGTGGTTGCCCGACGCCATGGAGGGCCCGACTCCGGTCTCTGCGCTCATCCACGCCGCGACGATGGTGACCGCGGGTGTCTACCTGATCGCCCGGTCCGCCCCGCTGTTCAATCTCACCGAGGGCGGTCGGACGGTCGTCACCATCGTCGGTGCGATCACCCTGCTGTACGGCTGCGTCTGCGCCTTCGGGCAGGACGATCTGAAGAAGGTGCTGGCGTACTCGACGGTCAGCCAGATCGGCTACATGTTCCTCGCGGTCGGCCTGGGCCCGGGCGTGTATGCGATCGGCATTCTGCACCTGGTGGGTCACGGTTTCTTCAAGGCCGCGCTGTTCCTGTCGGCAGGTTCGGTCATGCACGCGATGAACGACCGCATCGACATGCGTCGCTTCGGAGGTCTGGCGCGCGTCATGCCGATCACCTACGTGGTCTTCGTCTGCGGCTACCTGGCCATCATCGGCTTCCCCGGTGCCACCGGGTTCTTCACCAAGGACAAGATCATCGAGTCGGCGTTCGACAAGGGTGGGACGTCGGGGTGGGTGCTGGGCATCGCCGCCCTGCTCGGCGCCGGACTGACCGCGTTCTACATGACCCGGGCGCTGGTGATGACCTTCCACGGCAAGAAGCGGTGGGAGGACGATGTGCACC